>JAUCGK010000145.1 GCA_030378085.1 Candidatus Parabeggiatoa sp. HSG14 | reverse complement strand
AATGATGTTTGGTTCCACCCGTGTACGGGGGGTTAGGGGGGTATCCCCAAAATCTGTTACAATCAGCAAAATTTCATTTTGCACTACTCTGGTATTCACTTTTGAAGTACAGTGCGTAACATCAGTTGGTAAAATAAATTTGAAACGAAAGTTTGGAAGCCATCTGCGTAACATCAGTTTCTAAAAGCTATCATTATACAACCAAATCAAACTTGCCATCCGTCCTGTTACTTTATCGCGCCGATAAGAATAAAAACGTTCAACATCTGTATAGGTACAAAAATCTCCCCCATAAATTGCTGTAACTCCTTGATGAGCAAGACGTTGACGTGCCAGTAAATATAAATCCGCTAACCAATGTCCCTTACGACTCGGTTTAAAAGCATCAACCGCTTGTGGCAAAAAATCAACAAAAGCCTTATACACTTCATCACCGATTTCAAAGGCTTGGGGGCCAATAGCTGGGCCTAACCACACTAAAATATTTTCGGCAGGCATATTCAAACGTTGCAATGTTGCTTCTAATATTCCCCCTGCCAATCCACGCCATCCCGCATGAACCGCCGCAACACAAGTGCCTACTCTATTACAAAATAATACGGGTAAACAATCTGCCGTCATAACGACACAAACTTGTCCAGGTAGCGTAGAAAAACTGGCATCAGCAGTACAACCCCTATTTTTAGAATATCCGGCTATCACTTGAGTCCCATGAACTTGTTGAAGCCATATTGGTTCTAAAGGTAAATTTAAAGTTTCGACAAGCTCAGTACGATTAGCAATTACTGCTTCAGTATCATCGCCAACATGATCTGCTAAATTTAATCCATTATAAGGCGATTGACTATGCCCACCGCAACGAGTTGTTGTATAAGCTTTAACTTTGGCAGGAGCAGGCCAATTTGGTGTAATTAACTCAACCATGTTCTTGTTTATCCTTTTCAAGTGCGGCTAATAAGTTCAGCATATCATCAGGTAAGGGGGCAACCCATTCCATAAATTCACCATTTTTAGGATGGATAAATCCCAATCGCAAGGCATGTAAAGCTTGACGGGGGAATGTTCGCAACATTTCTCTAAAATTCTCACTACAACCGCGAGGTATCTGTAAGCGTCCCCCATACACCGAATCACCTACTATTGGATAACGTTTATGGGTTAAATGAACACGAATTTGATGTGTGCGCCCTGTCTCTAACTGCACCCGAACATGTGTATGAGCGCGATAGCGTTGAATAACTCGATAATGCGTAATGGCTGGTTTACCTTTTTCTATCACCGCCATACGAATGCGTTGTGTCGGATGTCGCCCTATCGGTGCATTCACTGTCCCCCCCGCAACAAGTACTCCAATGATAATCGCTTGATATTCTCTTGAAAATTCACGCGCTTGCAATTGGTTTACTAAATGCGCGTGGGATGATAAATTTCGTGCCACAACTAATATTCCACTCGTATCTTTATCAATACGATGAATAATTCCAGCACGGGGCAATTGTGCTAATTCTGGAGCATGGTGTAATAAAGCATTCACTAAAGTATTATCTTGATTGCCCGCGCCTGGATGTACCACAACACCAGCAGACTTATTAACCACTAAGATATCTTCATCTTCATAAAGTAATGTCAAAGGCAATGCTTGTGCTTGCCAAGTGACTTCTTCTTCAACTTGTGCAGTAATTTGTATCTCTTCATTCCCTTTTACTTTATCTTTAGCACGACGTGATGCAGTATCGACAAGCACATGTCCATCCCGTATCCACTGTTGCAAACGCGCCCGTGAATAAGACGGAAATAACTCAGCAAGTGCTTTATCAAGACGGTAGCCCGCCATTTCAATGGGAATTGTTGTGTTAAAATGCTCCGTTGTTGTCATTTTTTACTTTTTCTAGGCATTTGGAAAAATGAAAAATTATGATATGTCACTACTCAACCTCTCGTTCCAATACTCCCTGCAATACTATTAAGTTAACTCTTGGAGTCCTTCTTTACAATCTCGCAATAGGTATTTATACATGGATGCTTATAAATGAAAAATTGAGTAATTACTATTATATTTGAAATTTAAGATAAATTTTTATTATAAAGCTTTTATTAAATCACAATACCCTCGCCAATCTCAGAAATTATTATTTCGTACTTAATGAAAAAAAACGAAGATATTATAAATCAAATATAGATTATAAATGATGAATAGTAAACTAGCTCTTAATAATTTCCCCAAAAATTTTAAAGGTACTCGAAAAAATATCCAAACTTTCAGTTTATATAGTCAGATAAATTTTGGATTAATCAATTTTGTTTTTTCAAGTGCTATTAGGTTGTAATTATATACTTAATCCACACTTTAGTATGTTTACTCAAATTCTTAAGGGAATAATATGAATAAACTTGATACACAAGATGCACGTATTGATGAAATTTTAGAAAATTGTGAAGGTTTAACTTCTGAGGAATGCGTTGACGATTTTTACAATCATCTCGTTAACTCTCTCCAACTGCCATGCGATGTCACCGGTATTGAGGATTTTAAGTGGGAGGAATACTATGTTGCAGGGCAGGGCAACTCAAAGGAATATAAAAAACTCCGCAAAGAGCAGCCTTCGTATAAAGACAAGTATGAATTGTTAGCCATTAAAAATGATGTAGAGTCTGAATGGATGCTGTTTTACGATGAAGATTTGACAGGACATGTTCGCCGAAAAGGAGATGGTAAAGAATTTTACCTTGGGCTTTCTGAACTAAAGGTGATTGGTAAGAAATCAGCAAATTATCAATTGCTAGACGATTACGCGGTATGGTTTGTCAATAATCGATAAGTGTTGTCTCTGATGTGTGGAAACCAAAAAAAAGATTTTTTTCTTAGGTAACTGATGTTACGCAGTAGAGACACACAGCCGTGTGTCTCTACAAATTATGGAAGCCGTGTGTCTCTACAAATTATGGCAGCGAGCGAATGAAAAAAACCACAATGAATAAAATCCTGACTCAATCTATTCGTTGTGGTTTTTTAAAATTCGTTGTACTCTGACTTAAAACAAATCATTCAAAATGACGAATACAGCAAAACCTAAAATATTCCAACCTGAAATTAAGGTAAAAGAAATCTCCATTGAAAATTTTCGAGGCTTTGAAAATCTTAAACTAAAATTTCAACCAGACTTAACTGTTTTGATAGGAGAAAATGGGGCTGGAAAAACGGCTGTTTTAGATTGTTTAGCTCTATTATTATTTCTTTTTCAAGAACATATCCAAGATAAGGGATTGAAAAGCTTGGAAAAATTGTTTGACTTATTAGATATTAAACAAGGTCAATTGAGTACAAGTAACCAAGTTTATTTACGGTTAGATAGTGCCGAAATAAATTGCAAAATTGATTTCAACAAAAATAAGCGTCAATTTGAGTATTTTTCTTCTTCTTATCCTTCTACTCTTGAATCCATTATTGAGAAATATAATAGCGACACCGTTTTACCTTTATTTGTTTATTACCCTACCAACAATGCGCCAGTTAATTCAATTGATTTCAAAAATGCGAGCGACAATTTTGCAACGGATATTTTCAGTGCTTACGAAAATGCGTTAGATAAAAAGTCCTTTGATTTTGTTAATTTTTTCAATTGGTATAAATGGCAAGAAAACATTGAAAAACAAATAGGTGAAAATAAAACCCTTGATGCTGTGCGTAATGCCATTTATAAGCTATTGAGTGATGAGCATGACGCATTTGACAAATTATCAATTAACTGGCTCAACAATCCTAATGGTGAAATGATGATTTATAAAGGAGAGACTCCCTTAAATATTAATCAACTTTCATCGGGAGAGAAAACATTGTTAGCTTTGGTAGCTGATTTAGCGCGTCGTTTAGCCATTACTAATCCTCATAGAGAAAATCCATTAATGGGTAATGGGGTAGTCTTAATTGATGAAATTGATTTACATCTACACCCGCGCTGGCAAAGGGCGGTGCTTCCTCAATTACAAAAAACTTTCCCCAATTGTCAATTGATTGTGACAACGCATTCGCCGCTGGTTTTAAGCAATATCTCACACCAAAATGTAATTATTTTGGAAGATTTTCAACCCGTAAAAATAACGCCACATACTTTTGGCAGAGATAACAATTCCATTTTGTACGAATTAATGGGAGTCAAACAACGTCCTGATGATATACAGCAACAACTTGATAAAGTTTATGAGTTGATTGACGAAGGAAAAAAAAGCGAAGCACAAATTTTATTGGAGGAACTATCTAAGGATTTAGGTGAAAATGATGCCGCTATTGTTCAAGCTTATGTCAGTTTAAATTTCATGGATATTGATGATGAAACAAATTAAGAAGGCTGATGAACCGGCTTCATTACTTACACACCGTAAAAAGAGTCATGCTAATTATGATAATTATCCCGAAAAAGATGATTTGCGTGATTCTTTGGTGAAAGAACAGGGCTATATTTGTTGCTATTGTATGCAGCGCATTGTTCCAGATGCAGAAAAAATGAAAATTGAACATCGTCAACCTCAAACAAAATATCCAGAATTACAGTTAGATTATCAAAATCTGTTAGCATCTTGTAAGGGAAACGATGGAGGGCCAAAACATTTACCACGCCATTGCGATACTAATAAGGGCGATCAAGAAATCACTATTGATCCAGTGGATAAATTAAAAAATTGTGAACGAGTGATAAAGTATAGAAGAAATGGTCGAATATACTCTGATGATCCAGTGATTAATCACGAATTAAATGATATTTTAAACTTAAACACGCAGACATTGGTTAATTGTAGAGAAGCAATAAGAGTTCAAATCATAAAAGAACTAACCAATATCAGAGGTAAAAAATCTGCATGGACTTCTTCAGATATTAAAGCCAAGATTCAACAATACGAAAACAAAATAAATGGAAAATATAGACCTTTTTGTCAAGTAGTTATTTATTTTCTCAAAAAGCGAATTGGGGAAAATTAATGACATATTTTTCTATTCCTAAAAAAAAATTTCTTATCCCAACGTCAAAGCATTGGAACCAGAAATTAATGCAATCTTTGTAATTATTCCAATTATCTATGCAAAAAAGTCACCTCACTCAAACACCCATCGCAACTTTTTAATCGATCTCGAATCACGGTAAATTGTTCTCCCTCTTTATCCGAAAAACTAAATGTTTCAGTTTGAGTCGAGTCACTTTCAATCCCGCCGGGGTCTCTCATTTTTATTGATTTTGTTAATGTGGCTTGAGCCAATTGGATTTTATGCGTGTCTTTACCGCGCCGTGCAATGAGTACTTGTTGATATTGATTTTCGAGCTTTTCCTCTTTTTGACGGGAGGCTATAAAATAAAGCTTTTCGGTGCCAGTCTGATCGTCTAAGAAAAACGACTTGTCTTTAGCCGGGATATGATACTCGGTGCCGGATTGCGCCGGATTGAAGTTATTAACGGTTACTCCGCCAAAGCTTGTCATTGGAAATAACCGATAAATACTGCCCGATGAGCCTTGCTGAAAAATGTACACGTAGGTTTTTTCGGTGGGCGTAAAAATGATTTTGTAATAGTCACCAGAATACAAAATCGTGTTATCGGTTAAGGTGTTAAAATCACCTCCCGCTTTGCGCCGATAGACATACTTGATGTCAAGACTGAGTTCCGATTTAACCGGCACTATTTTTGCGATGCCACCCGGATCCCGTGAAGCGATTTGTAATGGTGGAGTAGTGGTAACGGCGATATTAGCAGATTCATGATTAGCCGGTGCAAAATAACCGCGTTGTTCAATGAACAAGTAGCCGAGACTGAGTATAAAGGCAAGAACAGTGGCAACAACGATAGGCCATAAATTTTCTTTCATGGTGGATTAATTTCTCCGGGTTGTTGATATAATAAAAGGTAGTATCATGTAGGGTGGATAAAGCGTTTTTTCAGCGTATCCACCAAAATTTCTAAAAAAACAGGTGGATACGCTATCGCTTTATCCACCCTACAACTACAACTTTAGCTTTGGAACACCCAAACCTGAAGGTTTGGACTCCTGGGAGAAAAAATATTATGAACTTTTTAAGTCTAACACATAACCGGCTATTAATGCTATTAATAATTGGGCTTATGTTAGCAGCGTGCGATCCGCAAACTGGGATGGTACGTGATCCGGGTGGAATAACGAGTGACTCAGCTTCGTATACGCATGGGCTTGGTTCGCAAATTTTATCTTCTTATTCAGGTAGTTACGCGCTGTTGATTGGTGAGAGCCGATATGATAGTTGGCCAAATTTGGAGAGTATACCGGGTGAGTTGCGGAATGTAGAAAAAGTTTTGCAGTCGCAAGGTTTTAAGGTTGAGAAATCGTTTAATCTCAATGCCAAGGAATTTGCGGAACGTTTTGACCGATTTATTAATGAGTATGGTTTTGAGGAGAATAATCGTCTATTGTTTTTCTATTCAGGGCATGGCTATACGCGCAAAGCTAAAGGTACGCACAAAGATAAAGGTTATATTGTTCCGGTTGATGCGGCTAATCCTAACGTTGATGAAACCGCATTTTTACGCAAGGCGGTGGGGATGAATCTAGTTATCACTTGGGCACAAGAAATTGAGGCGAAACATGTGTTGTTTTTATTCGATAGTTGTTTTTCGGGGACAGTATTTAAGGAGCGGGATTTGCCGAAGGCACCACGTCAAATCAGCCAAGCTGCTGAAAAACCAGTACGTCAATTTATTACAGCCGGCAGTGCTGGCGAAACCGTACCCGCTAAAAGTGTATTTACGCCGGCTTTTGTGGATGCTTTACGTTATGGCTTTGGCGATACGAATAAAGATGGTTATGTAACTGGGCAAGAACTAGGATTACATCTGTGGAATAAAGTGCCAAAATATGATACTGAACAAACTCCGCAATATGGAAAAATTAAGGATTATGAATTATCACGAGGGGATTTTGTATTTGTTGTCGATGAAGATGTCCAAGATCAAGTTTCAAACAACACGACTCATAGTGAAGTTTTTAATACAGGTAAAAATAGTGAAGTTTTTAATACAGGTAAAAATTTTGCTATTAACTTTGGTAAGAAGATATGGGATGATTTTGATCATGATTGTTACAAAACTGATTCGTTACTCATAAAGGTTACCACTAAACTAAAAGAACAAAAAGAGTTGCTAAACTACCAGAATGTAGGTGATTCAGAAAAGGAATTTAATCATGGTTACACTGAAGGCTCATTACAGATAGTCGAGGTAGTTTCTGCTCATTGTGCAGAACAATGTGCAAAGGTTGGACAAATTACGGGTCAAATTAGTGCAGATGTATTTTGTAATATATCCGAAACAATTGAACATACAGCAAAATTCCGTTGGATGGAAGATATTCCAAATATAGGTTGTGGGGAACCTTACCGTATAAGTTGTGAATCTAGCTTCTATGTTGAAGCAAAAAATAAGTGTCCATCTTATGCAAATGGACCTGATTTTGAAAAATATTATCGGGTATCACATGGTGGTTCTTGTTCTTATAATCCTTCGCAAGGTGGGGAATAAAGCGAAACTTTAACGGGAAAAATATTATGGACTTTTTAAGTTTAACACATATTCGGTTGTTAATACTATTGATGATTGGGCTTATGTTAGCAGCTTGCGATCCGCAAACTGGGATAATACGTGATCCGGGTGGCATAACGGATGACTTAACTCCCTATGTGCAGGGACAATCCTTATCGACTGCTAACATGACTCACGCGGCTCAGAGTCCGCATGGCGCAAAAATATTATCTTCTTATTCAGGGAGTTACGCGCTGTTAATTGGCCAGAACCGATATACGCAGGGTTGGTCAAATTTGGAGAGTATCCCTGGCGAGTTACAGCAAGTTGAACAAATATTAAAATCGCAAGGTTTTACGGTTGAAAAATCGTCTAATCTTAATAGTCGGCAGTTAGAAGATCGCTTTGAGCGGTTTATTGATAAATACGGTTTTGACGAAGATAATCGCTTATTGTTTTTTTATTCAGGGCATGGATATACGCGCCAAGATAAAGGCTATATTGTGCCGGTTGATGCCGCCAATCCTAATTTTAATGAAAAAGCGTTTTTACGCAAAGCGGTGGGGATGAATCAAGTACTCACTTGGGCGCGAAAGATTGAGGCGAAACATGTGTTATTTTTATTCGATAGTTGTTTTTCAGGAACAGTGTTTAAGGCGAAAGATTTGCCGAAGATATCACGGCAAATTACTGAAGCGGCTGAAGAACCAGTACGCCAATTTATCACGGCGGGGAGTGCCAATGAAACCGTACCCGCTAAAAGTGTTTTTACGCCAGCTTTTATTGATGCGTTACGTTATGGATGGGGCGATCTCTATAAAGATGGTTTTATAACAGGGCAAGAACTCGGATTGTATCTAAAGAGCAAAGTACCGAACCATGTTGATCAAACGCCGCAATATGGAAAAATTAAGGATTATGAATTGTCACGCGGGGATTTTGTGTTTGTTGTCGGTGGTAGTAATCAAGTTGTCGCGCAACCCGTTATACCATCAGCACCCGTTTTATCTGTGCCAGCCGCACCTGTGCCGATTCCAAAAATTGATAGCGATAAAGATGGTATCACTGATGATCAAGATAAATGTCCTCGTAATACGGCAGCGGAAATTTCTAAGGGTGTTTACAAAAGTGGTTCTAGGAAAGGTTGCCCTATAGATAGCGATAATGACAGAGTAGCGGATTATCGTGATAATTGTCCACATAACCGTTCAAAGGAAATCTCTCAAGGGGTTGATTCCCGTGGTTGTCCATTAGATTCGGATCGAGACAATGTTGCTGATTATCAAGATTCTTGTCCAAGCACTTCTGTGGGTGTCACTGTTAAAGAAAATGGTTGTCCTATACCTGTGCCTGTTGTATCTGTTCAACCACCATCAATAGTGCAACCCTCATTTTCTGATAATGCTGCGGGTAAAGTTTTTCGTGATCGCCTAAAAGATGGCAGTAAAGGCCCTGAAATGGTTTGGATTCCCGCGGGTACATTTCGGATGGGCGATATTCAAGGTGGTGGTCGAAATAATGAGCAATCTGTGCATAAAATCTCTGTTGATGGCTTTGCAATGGGACGTTATGAAGTCACTTTTTCTGAGTATGATAAGTTTGCTGAAGCAATAGGTAGAGAAAAACCGAGTGATGAAAGTTGGGGACGTGGAAGGCATCCAGTGATTAATATCTCTTGGTATGATGCTGTTGCTTATGCGGAATGGTTAAGTCAACAGACTGGTCAACAATATCGTCTGCCAACTGAGGCAGAATGGGAATATGCGGCGCGAGCTGGAACGGAAACTAAATATTGGTGGGGAAATGATATTGGTTCTTCTAATAAAGCTAATTGTTATAGGAATCAATGTGGTGACAGTTTTGAACACACAGCACCAGTTGGTTCTTTTGTGCCTAATCAGTTTGGTTTGTATGACACAGTAGGTAATGTTTGGGAACGGACATGTTCTGAGTATGATAGTAAATATCAAGGCAAGGAAAAAAGTTGTTTAGATAATGTAAATAATAATAGCCGTCTTATCTTACGTGGTGGTTCATGGAGCGATATACCGAGTAGTGTGCGTTCGGCAAACCGCGTTAAGGTGGGAACAATTGGTTATAACAAGTACATCGGTTTCCGGCTTGTCAGGCTTTAACACTTTGATATTTATCACTTTTACCATTTTTCTTGTTTTTTTTGCATCGCAGGCTTGATTTTTTTTTGGGTATTTTGGGTAAAAACTAAGAACTACAAAACCTGGAACTACAGGGATTGTTTATAATAAAGGATTAAAACCTGGAACTACAGGGATTGTATATAATAAAGGATTATACTGTGGAGTTATTGGAGTCCAAAGCTTTAGCTTTGGATGTATTTTGGTTTAAATCCTTTATTATATACAATCCTTGTAGTTAAAGGTTTTGTAGTTAAAGGTTTTAAATCCTTTATTATATACAATCCTTGTAGTTATATTAATTCTTGTACTTAAGACAAGAACTACAAGGATTATATTTTAAAAGGGATTACACCTTTGTTCTGTCAAAATGCGAGAGAAAAATGGAAAAACTTGAATCATACTTAATCAACCACTCCCAAAACGATTGTTCGGAATTTCAATAGTTCAACGGCTTACCACCTATCAGTTTAGTACAACGAATTACGTGGATAAACGAATTAAAAATATCCATATTTTATAAATTCTTTATAATACAATAACTTATAAAAATGAATTTCGATCAATATTCGTTTATCCACGTAATTCGTTGTACTTAATATTCAATGAGTTAAAGAAACTGATAGGTGGTAAGAGTTCAACGGTGTAATCCTTTATAAAATGTAATCCTTGTAGTTAAAGTTGTCTAAGCTCTTAGAGAAAATATGAAGCCAGATATTGTAAAAAAGAAGAAGAAAACATCATGGCATCGTTTATTGGCGAGATTGCTTGAACTCGTGTTATCTCCCGTCAATATTGAGGTGCTATCGGATGTAGACGTGATGACAGAACCCCCAGAGGCGGACATCTTATTATTGAGGCGACAAACAGCGCAATGGACAGAAGCTCAACGCGCCCTTTTACCCGATGGCATTAGAGAAAGCAACGCCTCCCATATTTTGATAGAGTTTAAATATACACAATCCTTTAATAAACTCGCGCTTCAACAGGCATTGGGTTATGACTTTTTTTTTAAACAAGCGAAACAGTTACCAGGTGAAGAACTGCAAACAGTCGTACTCAGTGCCAGAACGCCACGGACTGAAACTTTAGAATTGCTGGGTTATTTTAAAACCCAATTTGCCGGTGTTTATCGTTCTCAAACACCCATTTTTGAACAAGTTTTATTACTCTCGCTCAATGATTTGTCCAATGAACCCCACAATGCTTGGATTAAATGTTTTTCCAGCAAGAAAAAGGTCAAAGAAGAAGCTTTAAAACGTCTTAAAACTGTCGGTTTAATTTCTCTCAACGAAGAGTTAAAATACTTTGTGAGTGGTTTAAGAGAAATTTGGTCCGTTTTATCGAAAGGAGGAAACAAAATGAAGATGAATTTTACCCCTGAACAAGTCACAGAATTTGGAAAAGAATTAGGAGATGTCTGGTTAGCAGGATTAAAACCGGCTGAACGGCTAGCAGGATTGAAACCGTCAGAACGATTAATGGGATTGAAACCATCGGAACGATTAACGGGATTAAAACTGTCTGAACGGTTAGTTGGTTTTGAGCCAGAGGAAATTGAAGACTACCTCAAACAGCTTAAAAAGCGGAAACATTAATTTAATCGTCACTTTTACTTGGACTCCTTCACTGGGAGTATAGAAACGTTCAAAGCTTTACGGTTTGGACTCCAATAACCTGATGTTGTCTTTATTATATACAATCCTTGTAGTTAAAGGTTTGTTAATGAGCAATTAATTTATTAATGGTTTGCTTTAGTCGATGATGACATTAAGGAAATTGAAAGAATTAGAAGTTATTAATGAAAAAAAAGGTGAAAGTTCGTTAGATAACTATAGATAACTATGAATATAACTCTCTAAATATTTTTATTGAATTGGTCAAAAAACAGTAAAAGGGGAAATTATGGCATTGATAGAATGGACTGATGATCTGAGTGTTGGTATAGAAATAGCCGATATACATCATAAAAAATTAGTGAGTATGATTAATGCTCTTCATAATGCAATAATTAAAGGTTATTCAAAGAAAGTGATGGAAAATATACTTTCAGCATTGAGTGTTTATACGCAAAAACACTTTGAGTATGAAGAAAAATTATTTGAAACGTATAATTATCCTGAGTATAAAGAACACAAACGTCAACATGATAATTTAAAGAAACAAGTACTTGAGTTTAATGAGGAATTTAATGCAGGGAACACAATGTTGAGCATAAAACTCTTGGACTTTCTAAAAAGCTGGTTAATTCAACATATTGTAAAGTCGGATAAAAAATATGCAGCATTTTTAAACGAAAAAGGTGTTAAATAGTAGTAGCGTCCTTTGCCCCATTCATTAAAGGAGAAATGCCATTTTTTTCTGATTATGGGGTTAGGAATGAGGATTCAATAAAATACGAAGGTTGAAACCTGACAGGTTTTAAAAACCTGCTAGGTTTAGCACCAAAATTTTGCAAATTATTAAATCCTCATTCCTTACTCTTTATTCTCATTGTTTTGCTGCAATCCTTGTATCTTGGTAATTCAACCAGTGATTATATTGCTGCCAGAGATGCTAATGTTGACTTTATCCAGATTGGAACGAGTAAAATTGAGAGACGTAACGAACCAAAAAGCTTTAATTACCTAAAGCTTGATAAAGTTGATGATATAATAAATTGATTACCACTATAATTTGATATCCAAACCTGCCAGGTTTTAAAAAACCTGGCAGGTTTAATGATTTTATTGAATCCTTAGTCCACTTTATATTATCTATATTGACCCTAAAATTACTAAAAATTAAAGAGGTAAATTGATGAAATCTAGATTGAGTCTTACTTTGTATATTTTATTATTGAGCTTGTCAGGATGTAGTATTTTTTCTGAAATTGAAGATAGAACAGCTAAATGGTCAGCTGACCAATTTTACACTGAAGCGAAAGAAATGCTTGAAGCAGGTGATTATGAAACTGCTATCAAGTATTATGAATTGCTTGAAGCCCGTTATCCTTTTGGTAAATATGCTCAACAAGCACAACTTGATATTATTTATGCATACTATAAGTATGAAGAACCAGAATCGGCAATCGTTGCAGCAGATCATTTTATTAAGTTGTATCCGCGCCATCCTAAAGTGGATTATGTTTATTACCTCAAAGGATTGGTTAATTTTAACCGCGATCAAGGCGTTTTAGATCGTTTATTACCGCTTGATCGTTCGCAACGTGAACAAAGTATGGCTTTAGATTCCTTTTATGCATTTGCTGAACTCATTGAGCGTTTTCCCAAAAGTAAATACAGTAAAGAAGCAAGACAGCGTATGCTGTATTTACGTAATACGTTAGCTAACTCTGAATTACATGTGGCTAGATTTTATATGAAGCGGGAAGCTTATGTCGCTGCTGTCAATCGCGCTAAGACTGTGGTTGAATCTTATCAACGCACACCCGCTGTACCAGAGGCGTTAGTTATCTTGGCAAAAGCTTATAAAATTATGGGGTTAAATGATTTATCGGATAATGTGTTAAAGGTATTGAAGTTAAATTATCCTGATAATGAAGGAATTACTGAAGTGATACAGTTAGTGGTTAAATAAAGGATTCACTGGGAAAACGTTTTGATAGTTTAAGGAGTAACACTGAAATATGCATGAAATAAAATTCCTGACAGGTTTTGAAAACCTGGCAGATTTGAACAATACCTTCGCCAATGCCAAAATTTGTTGTTTCAGGAAATACGTTTCGCGCAATGAACGAAACAAATATCCAAAAGGTTGTTACTTAATGATTAAAAAAACAGGGTTATCCTTGAATTGCGAAAAGGGAATTGAGATTAATGAATCATGAGCAAGATTTTTACCGGTGGTTCGTTATGGGCATGAAAAAAGCCCCTTAGCCTTGGGCTTTTTTTGGGGATTGTGGGAGTTGGTGGATTTCACTTGCGTTCTACCCACCCTATATTAACTATTAGCTATACTTAACACAGACATCAATTGGTAAACGCGATACCTTGTCCATCATAGCAGAAAAACTGAATCCAAGATGAAACATGAAATGAACAAAAAATTAACGTAATTTGAATCGTTATAGCGTTTCCCGATTGGATAAAGTACAACCTCCCCTAAATCCCCTCCTTAATTAACTGATGTTACGCAGATAGCTTTCAAACTGGAGTGCAAAATTGAGGACACCCCCCTAACCCCCCGTACACAGGGGGAAGTCCCAAAATAGAAAAATTAAAGCAAAGTGTCAAATGATGTTTGG
>JAUCGK010000144.1 GCA_030378085.1 Candidatus Parabeggiatoa sp. HSG14 | reverse complement strand
GTTTGGTTCCACCCGTGTACGGGGGGTTAGGGGGGTATCCCCAAAATCTGTTACAATCAGCAAAATTTCATTTTGCACTACTCTGGTATTCACTTTTGAAGTACAGTGCGTAACATCAGTTAATAATAAAATACTTTATGTAATTCTACTGTGTTAGATTTAACTGTAATTTATTGATTTATAAGGAAACGTTAAAATAGGTGAATATATTAAAGTCAATCACTTAATCTGTAATTTAACAAAGTAAAAGTAATTAATGTCATGTACAAAAAACAATTATAACCGTATTATACAACATAAGTCCATAAATTATGAAACCTATTTTTATTAGCCACGCCACCCAAGATGATGACTTTGTTAAACAGTGCGTAGGTTGGACTAACGATAGGAAGTCCAACATTTTGTGATTGTCTTCTAGCCTTTTAGTGTTGGAATTCGCAAGAGAACGAAAACCTACGAGCTTATTTTTAGGTATTTTTAAACCGTTAAAAAAATAAGGTATTAAATTTGCTTAAAAATTAAACAATTGATTTGAATAACAATTTTTAAGCCCGACAACGCGTAGGTTGGACTAACGATAGGAAGTCCAACATTTTGTGATTGTCTTCTAGCCTTTTAGTGTTGGAGTTCGCAAGAGAACGAAAACCTACGAGCTTAATTTGATGAGTATAATACTATGTTCCCTACTTTTCCATTACTTCTTGTTATTGATACTAATGTTCTCTTTGAAGGTTTAACCAAACAAGGTAATGCAGCCAGTCTTATTATTGATGCTTGGTTAACAGAATTATTTCAGGCTCAAGTTTCCAATGCCTTAGCCTACGAGTATACTGATGTTTTCTCTCGTAAATTATCTTATGATCGTTGGCAACGCATTCAACCTGTTTTGGGAACTTTATTGTCTAAAGCACAACTCGTCAACATTTATTATTCATGGCGACCAACCTCACCTGATCCCGGTGATGACCATGTTATTGATTGTGCCATGAATGCCAATGCAACCCTTGTAACCTTGAATATAAAAGATTTTAAGCGTGCGAAGAGTGCGTTAGGTTTACGAGTAATGACACCGGTGGAATTAGTCACACAGTTAAGCAAGAAATAACGAATTAAATAGATGAGGAGTTCAAAATGAATCAATTATTAGTCAGTTTACCCAATACGCTTCACCATCAATTGACTGTTTTAGCCAATGGCGAAGGCATTTCTTTGGGTGACTATATTCTCTATGCCCTCACTCGTCAAGCGACCTTCGCTTACACGAGTCAACCCTTGTCCGAAAATAATATAGTTCAGCAACAGACTTCATTTAATGCACTATGCCAAAATTTAGGCCAAGCATCTTCTGATGAAATATCCACTGTTCTCGCCGAAAGAGAAGTGGTTGAACCCGAAGCAGAATTAAGTCCTGATGTGATTAAACGTTTGCAAAAATGTATCGCTGAAAAGTCAATTAGTTAATCTTGAATGGCCACCCGGTTCAGGTAAAACCACTGCCATCTGTGAACTGATTTTACAATTAATTGCATAAGTTAAAAAAATCTAGGAATACACGACTTTCTTCTCTGATAATTTTGCTGCTTTAAAGTATGGAACGGAACGCGCCATTTTCAGATAAATATATTGGTTTGGAGTCCAAAATTTATCTTGGTTCTCCCAAAATAAAGTTTGAACTCCTGCCAAAACTAGATTTTTTGATTGATAATTTGATAAACTTAAACAAGTTTTTATAGGGAGGTATTTTTTTAATGAATTTAAAAACGAAATTGAATAACTTACGTGATGCTTTATCACAAAACCTGATTGAGCGGGAAACACCAATACGCTTGACTTTGTTAGCGGCGTTGTCAGGCGAACACTTATTACTACTTGGTCCACCAGGTACCGCAAAAAGTGAATTAGCCCGTCGGTTAAAACAAGCATTTAATGGGGGCAATTATTTTGAACGCTTGTTGACGCGCTTTTCGGTGCCAGAAGAATTATTTGGCCCGTTGTCCATTAAAGCCTTGGAGGAAGATCGTTATGAAAGATTGACCAGTCGTTATTTGCCCACTGCCACTGTTGCTTTTATTGATGAAATTTTTAAAGCCAATAGTGCTATTTTAAATTCACTACTAACTTTGTTGAATGAACGTGAGTTTGATAATGGTGTAAAGAGAGATAAGACACCATTAAGTTGTGTCGTGGGTGCCAGTAATGAATTACCGGAAGGCGAAGAATTAGATGCGCTGTATGATCGATTTTTATTGCGCTATAAAGTGATGCCTGTGTCGAAAGAAGGCTTTGTTCAACTGTTAAAGTTAAAAGGCAATCCTAAGCCTAAACCTGAATTGGCATGGCGTTTAACAGTAGAGGAATTACAAGAAATTCAGGAATCGGCAGAATTGGTGAAGATTCCTGATGATGTCATGGTGTTATTGCAGGAACTGCGAATTTTTTTGGACGAACAAAAAATTTATGTGTCTGATCGCCGCTGGCGAAAAATCGTTAAATTGTTACAAGTTGCTGCGCTGACTAATGACAAGAATGAGGTTTCGATTTGGGATTGCTGGTTGCTTCAACATTGTCTTTGGGCGAAATCTGAACAGAGAGAAAGTATTTTTGATTGGTATCAATCGCGGGTGGGTACAAAAGCCACCTTTAATCCGGAGAATTTTAACAAGCTGGTTGCCGCTTGGGAAAAAAAGCTGGAAGATGAGAAAAACAGCCAAACTCAAGATATGGATGAAGAAGGTAACTTGCTTTATCTGGATGAAAAAGGAGGAATAACTACTCAGACTAAGGGAGAAGTGCCTGAGTATAGGAATGGTGAACCACTTTATCTTGCTCCTCCAGAACAACAAAGAAATAGCATTCAAGATCGTACTAATCAAGGCAAAGGCTATACAGTTGAAGAATTCAAACAGCATTTTTGTCATCATTACCGTGACAGATTTCAGGATGGTCAACAATGGATAGAGATTAAAGATTACTTTGCAGAAAATGCGAACCTTTTAAAAGTATTAAAAGACTTTACAGCAAAAATGGAATCTACCCGCTATTCCCAACATCACATCAATGGGCGTGTTGAAGAAACCGACAAGTTCGTAAGGGACATTACTGAATATCTGGTTCAGATAGATGAACAAATTAGTTCATTGACACAAACGATTAATGATCATCTTTGGATCACTCCTGGTTTTTCTGAACCAGCCAAAAGCACTCTTGAGAAAACTCGACAAACGGTGGAGGCTTTAAGAGTTAGAATAACAACCACCCGCGATGGATTTAGCAACTTGCCGGTAGAGGAATAATGAACACCATCTTTGATACAGATTAGACGGAATATACTTGAAAAGAGTGAAAATTATAGCTTTCCAGAAAAATGTTTTGGCTCGGAGTCCAAGATTTATCTTGGCAAGCCAAAGTTTAAATGCTGGCCAAGATATTTATCTGGAATCCTATAGAAAAGCCGATAAAAAATCCGTTTATTTCGTGTATCCGTTGTACTATCAATCTATTGTCCATTTGGAGATTAACCATGACACCACAACATCGTTATTTAGCCCGTGTGTTAGAAAAACAATGGATGGATAATCGGAATTCAGTTCGCTTAAAAAGTATTCGTGATCAAATACGAAGCGATTTAAAACCGATCAATCGATACAATCCCCGCATTTATAATGGTGGTTCTTACGGTAAAAAAACCATGATTAGAGAAGCTTTTGATCTCGATCTGGTTATCTACTTTCCGCACACAGATAGCAGATCGCTCAAAGAAATGTATACTTCTGTATATGATTCTTTGGAGCATGCGGGTTACAAAATGACTCCCAGTCAGGTAGCATTAACTTTGAAACCTCCCAATAATCCTTTTCCTAAGGATTTTCATGTTGACGTTGTAACCGGCAAGGCACTGGATGAAAGATTCGATTATGCATATATCTACGATATCCTCAAAGAAAGCCGTATACGAACTAATCTGAAAATGCACATTGATAATGTCTGCGAGGTTAGGGACGTTATTAAGTTGATGAAACTGTGGATACGGAGACATTCATTGAACTGGCAAACATTTGCCATGGAGCAGACAGTAGTCCGCGCTTTGAAAAACCAGAATACTCGCGATTTGGGACAGTGTATGGAAAATGTTTTAATTTATATCAAGAGCAGCATCAGTCAACTCCATTTGATTGACCCCGCTAATTCCAACGACCATATCGAAATACCAAAAAAAATACGCCTGGCAATAGAGCAAAAAGCTAATCATTCTTTCAAAGCCTTACAAAATGGCGATTGGGAATCTATTGTTTGGTGAGAGTACCGCTATTTAGGAATATGCATGAAATAAAATCGGCAACTAAACCTGACAGGTTTTAAAAACCTATCAGGTTTGACTCAACTTATGGGTAAATTATTTCGTGCACATTCCTTTTCAATAAAATTAGTCAGTTAATCTTAACTTAATGGTATTGAACTTACCAGTAGAAAAACTATGAACACCATTTTTGAGGCTAATTCACTGGAAAGAAACTATCAGTTTCTTGATGAACTACCGGAATCGCTTTATCCAGTAGTAGTGACGCATACACAGGGTAAGTTACCGCAACGTGTGCAAGGCATCATGGCATGGCGAAAAGCACTGCTTGATGGTCATTTGCCCAATGAGCAGCATATAGACTGGCCCAATCAACCTGTCCTTGGCAAAATACTGAATGTTTTAGACCAATTGGATATTACGCGTTTCTGTCAGCAACAAGCTGAGTTAACCGATAACTTGTTGCTAGAGGTTTGTGAGGCTGTTAGCCAATTTGAAAAAATACAAGGTGAACAGTTTAACAAACATTTTGAAGAGTTAAAGCAACTAGAAGAACAACGCAAAAGCGAACAAATTCAACAGAATAAATTACGAAAACAATCAGCCCGCAAAAGCAAAAAAGTTGTCAAAGATTTTAAGCAAATCAAAGCATTATCCATTGATGAACCGTCAAAGGAGCAAAACTTTGATACGCAATCGCTCTCACTTGAGTTGGACGCTGAAACGCTTGAACAACTTAATAAAGAAGCGTCGCGTCTTGCAGGTGAAAATGCTGCTGATGTGACAAGTGAACAATTTCTACAAGACTGGCAAGAAAGAGCGCGGGTATGGCATGAGTTGGCAGAAGTGTTTGATGAATTAGCTGGTTTACTGGGACGAGGCTGGGATTTATCCCAAGGACTATTAGCGAGCCAAGGCTGCTTAGAAATGGTTCGGTTACGCAAACTGCTTGAACAGATTCCTCAGCTAAAAGAATTGGTACGCACCCTTGGAAAAATGCAAATTTCAACTGAGGAAGATACCATGCCAGTGATGGAACAACTCTTTGAACCCGTGAAACGCCTATTTGAGGAACTTAAGGAAATTCAAAGTCCCTTAGCACCCATGGAAACGCGGGGTATTACCCGATCAGATGATATTTCCCGAATGCTGCCCAGTGAATTAGTTTTTTTGGGACATCCGAAGTTAAAAATGTTGTGGCATGCCCGCCGTGCTGAAAAAGCTTTACTGACTTATCGTGTAGAAGGTGTATTATCAGAACATGTATTGACTGAAAATGAAATCTTAGAGAGCAAACAACAGCCTGGGAAAAAAGAACGTTTGGAAAGAGGCCCTATTATTATTTGCCTGGATACTTCAGGTTCAATGCACGGTAGCCCTGAAATGGTCGCTAAGGCATTGACGCTGGAAGCCATGCGTACCGCGCATAAGGAAAAACGCGCCTGTTATCTATATGCGTTCAGTGGCCCTCAAGAAGTTATAGAACATCAATTAGAATTAACCGCGCAAGGATTAACCGAGTTTATGGCTTTTTTGATTCAGTCTTTTCATGGTGGCACTGATATTCAAGCCCCTCTCGAAAAAGCAGTAGCAAAACTAGATACCGAAGAATGGAAACGCGCTGATATTATGGTAGTCACCGATGGAGAATTTTCGGTACCTTCCAATACCGTTGAACTGATTAATAAAGCCAAAGAAAAGAATAAGTTGCGAGTACATGGTGTATTAGTGGGAGGCTGGAATAGCATAGCTATGGATAAACTTTGTAATCCTGTTCATCGGTTTTCTGATTGGCAAGCATTTTAACTTGACAATGTCACATGATTTCCAAAATAAATTTTGGGCTTCGTAATTTTCTCGTTCCAACGCTCCAGCGTTGGAATGCAGATTGTGACGCTCCAGCGTCACTTCTTTATAAGGAGGACGCTGGAGCGTCCTGGATTAGGTTCCAACGCTGGAGCGTTGGAACCAGAAATCCATTCCTAATTGATTTCCCAAGTATCTAAATCCGCTGTTAATACGCCTTGTTCATGCAACCATTGTTCAATCGAACTCTCAAAGCCTGTAGCACTTAAATACACCGGACAGATAAACTTAATGGGCTTATTCATTTCGGCAAGCTGTTGTTTTACACTTTCAATTTTGTTCACAAAATTTTGTGCTTCTATTAGAGTTGGGTGATGTTTTTCGTCACGATTTTTGATTTCAAATACTAATGCCCAACAACTGGAAGTATCCGAACCTCTGGCTAACACATCTAATTCAACCACGGTTGTCTGAGGCAATGATAAAGAATAATTCATCCAAACTGTTTGAAATTGGCTGGCCCCACAAGCGGTTAATATTGCTTCCATTGATTCTAGGTTTTGGCGATGAGTCATTGGGCGCAGGCGGTTTTGAAAATTCGTTATCGGCTTTCCTTGTTTTCGCGCTTGATTTATTTCTCGGTAGATAATTAATTCTAACAAGCGTCCTTTAAGTTCATTTAATGCGCCTCGTAACGATTTTTTCTCTTTTTCTAAGGCAGCTACTTTGTCATGCAATTCTTTTGAAATATCTGGTTTAACTTGTTCAATTTCTTCTTGATAAAGCTCACGAAAAATCAGATCCAAAATATCATCTGGAATCCCGCTATAACGAAAGTTACTCACGCCTTTGGTAATCAAGTCACCATATTCAAGTGTACGCAATTTTTCTTCTAACTGACCATTTGATAGCTTACCCTCAAGATGGTTGCTGATTTCAGTCCGAGTACATTCTTTATGCCGTTCCTTAGATAAATATAACAAAATTTGTTTAGCATATTGATCGTTAACTTCCTTGATAGTAGAAAAAATATATTCAGACCAAGTACCAAACAACTCGCCCTTTCGATTCTTAATTTCGTAGTCTAAGGTTTTAATCAAACCTTCTACGGAACTAAAGTCTCGTTCAACCCAGTCACTGCGAAGTAAACTTGCAATGTAAAAAGGGTCACTTTGGGTTAATTGATTGAGAGCGACAGCCGTTTCATCTGTTATGTCAAGTTGATAAAATTCGGCATACCGGTACACGGCTTCAAGACCTTCAACTGGTGTTAACTTTGAGGGAATTTCTGTGTATTTCAGTCGTCCTCCCACAAACATTTCCCGCATCATTTGAACCATCCAGCCCACATAACTACCAGAAACCAACATAGGGGCAATTTTTGATTCCACCAAACTATGATAAGCACCGGGCAGATTACGTATCAAAAATTGACAGTCTTTATCTCGGTAAATATGTTTGGTCATATACTGGATTTCATCGATCATCACCAAAACAGAAATGTTATTATTACCTGCAAAATTCCCGGGAGCATCAAAAGCCCATTTCATGCTTTGGTCGATATTTTCAGTTACCAAACATTTTTGAAAGGAATGAATATCTTCTAAAATTGATTTATCACCAATTTCAGTTGCCATACGAATCAATTGTTCAAATTTCCAAGGGCTATTACTTGGAGCTAACAGCGTCCGATTTTTAAACGATAAATATTGACTCATAAAGGTGCGATAATAAGCATCGGCAAATGTCAATAACCATTGATCATAATCCTGCATTTCAAAATAGAATGGAATCACAGGGCCATTTTGATTCCATAAAATATTGAACAATCGCTGCATAATGGCTGACTTGCCACTTTTACGCCGACCCAACAAAGCACGAGATTTTGCCATTTCTATGGGTATCATGTTGACCCAGTTTAATAACAATTCCATTTCTTGCTTACGACCACAAAACAACAATGGAGTTCCAATTCGTTCTTTAAGCACATATTTCATATTTTACTCCTTCGTTTCATCAACAAGAAAAGCATAACAACATATATAACTTAGCAATGTCACATTAGAGCTAAAATAAATTTAGGACGAAGCAATGAAGCAATAACGCAATTTTTGGAGTCCAAAATTTATTTTGGAAATAAGCGTATCACCGAAAAAAAGAAAATCGTTTCTCCCGTAGAAGCGGTTACTTTTTCTGTATGTACCCCAAAAACGGTATTAATTGCTTCGTTTGTCAACACTTTTTCTGGTAAACCACAATCAAAAATATGACCTGTATGCACTAATACAATTTGATGTGCATAGCGTACTGCGGTATTAATATCATGGATTGAAAAAGCAACCGTTTTGTTTTCTTTAGAAAGTTCACTAAGTAAATCAAATACTTCTATTGCATGAGCGACATCAAGGCTGGCAGTTGGTTCGTCTAATAAAATAATATTCGCTTCGGTGGCAAGGCTACGGGCTATCACGACTCGTTGTCGTTCTCCCCCTGATAGTTCGGTGACAAAACGATTGGCAAGATGTAGCACATCTGTTTTTATCATAGCTGCCTTTACACAGTGATAATCATATTCTGTTTCGTGCTGAAAACGTCCGAGGTGTGGGTTACGTCCCATCATTACGATGTTTTTGACGGTGAAAGCAAAATCCATCAACGTATTTTGTGGCGCGAAAGTGATGTTTTGTGCTAATTCACGTCGTTGAAATTGGAACAACTCACGCTTATCTAATGTGACAATGCCTTCTGTGGGTTGCCACAATCCGGCTAATAGTCGGAGCAATGTGGTTTTACCTGCACCATTAGGGCCTATGAATGCTGTTAATTGCCCTGGTGATAGCGTTAATGAAGCGTTTCGTATGAGCCAATTGCTTTCTATTTCTATTCCGGCGTTATCTAATGCGAGAGTGTTCATATTGATGTACTTGAAGTTCAAAGCTTTAGCAAGACATCCAAAGCTGAAGCTTTGGACTCAAAAAAATGTGATTCAGACCTGCCAGGTTTTGAAAACCTGGCAGGTCTTTAATTTGGTATTTTATTATTTGGAAGTAACTTTATAAATAACCGATTTCTCGACGATGCCGTAGCAATAGGAAAAGAAAAAAAGGCGCACCAAATAGTGCGGTAAGAATACCTAGCCTGATTTCTTCAGGGCGATGGAGGGTACGTGCTAATAAGTCTGCTAGAATGAGAAAGGTTGCGCCGGTAAAAGCACAGGCGGGTATTAAATAGCGATGCCTGGGTCCTATCATAAGACGGACAATATGGGGAATAATTAGTCCAACAAAGCCTATAACCCCACTGACTGCCACTGCTGCACCTGTGAGTAAAGCACTACCAGTTAATATAACACGCTTAACTTGTTCGACTTCAACACCCAGAGAATAGGCGGTTTCTTGCCCCATCAGCAATATATCTAATTCACGAGTATAGAAAAGTGCGATAATACTTCCAATAAGGATACCAGGTAATGCTATCCAAACATGTAACCAAGTACGACTGTCTAAGCCACCCATTAACCAAAAGACGATTTCTCGTGCAACTTCATATTCTGTCCATGCTATCGTAATCACAAATGAAGTCATTGCACCGATTAATGCATTGAGAGCAACGCCGGCTAACAGTAAAGTTGCAACGGGCGTATTACCGCGCCGTGTCGCCAACACATAAACAATAAATACGGCTAAAAACGCGCCCATAAATGCAAATATGGGAATATAAAAAATGGAACGGCTGGCTAAACCAGTGGCTAAACCAATCACCGCACCCAATGCCGCCCCAGAACTGGTACCGATAATGCCAGGTGATGCCAGCGGATTTTGAAAAAGTCCCTGCATTTGTGCGCCTGCCATCGCTAGGGCAGCACCCACAAGGGCTGCGATAATGACACGGGGAGTACGAATCAGCCACACAATAACTTCTTGTGGTTTGCTGACATCATCCATTGGTATCCAACTCGTTGGCAAAATTTTTGAAGCCAATACACGCAGTACAACATCAATGGGAATATCGGTACTACCAATGGCTATGCCAAGAATGCTTGATAGGATGAGCAAAAAGGAGAGGAAAAAGAAGTAAATTTTCGGGCGATGGCTATTCATTTTTTGAAATAATAACTCTATTACGTCCTTGTTCTTTTGCTTGATAAAGTGCTTTATCGGCTTGTTCTACAAAATCTTTTTGTTGATAATTATTGAATGTTGCCACTCCTAAACTTATGGTCACTTGCCAATCGACAGGAAATTTGTATTTTTCAACAGCTTCTCGAATCCGTTCAGCAACCTTATTCACCAAATTTTCTTCTAATTCTGGTAGTAAAATAATAAATTCTTCTCCTCCCCATCGACAGATACAATCACTTTCACGACAATATTCTTTTAAAAGTTTTGCCATAAGAACAAGAACAGAGTCACCTACTAAATGTCCATGATTATCGTTGATTCGTTTAAAATGGTCGATATCAACTAAAATCAAAGAAAAAGGTTTTTGGTAACGTTTTGAACGGGCTATTTCTTGCTTTAAAAAGATATCAAAAGCTCTGCGATTATGAATTTGAGTCAGTTGATCAATCATCATATTATGACGATCTTTGACTGTACGAAAGCCAAGTCTAATTCTAGCAAGTAATTCTTCTGCATCAAAAGGTTTTGTCATATAATCATCAGCACCAATATCAAGTGCTGATACTTTATCAATCGTTTTATCCCTTGCGGTTAACATAATAATATAACTCAACGTATTTTGTTGTGTATTACGCAATTGACGACAAACTTCAAAACCATCAATACCAGGCATCATCACATCAAGTAAAACCACGTCTGGTATTTCATTCTCCATACTGTCGAGTGCTTCTTGACCATCTTCAGCTTCATTGACTTTATATCCTACTATTTCTAAATGTATTCGCAAAACCTCTCTAATATCTTTGTCATCATCTACAATTAATATCTTATTCATTTTTTTCTACCAGTACCTAGGAAATCCAAAAAAATAATTGCCCCAATTCCTAAAAGAGATAGCCCTCCCTTTAGAAAAATATTATCTCTCCCAAATTCTTAAGATTTTTGTGAAGGACAAATTTTTGATGACTATAATTTTTTTAAAGTTATCACTGATAATTCTACACATAAATTTTTTATTCTAACAGATTTTTGAGAAACCAGAAAATAATAAGGATTTACCGGGTGTGATTAAAAGTGTATGAGATACTAATTTTTGGTTTCCAAAATAAATTTTGGACTCCACTATCCAATTTTCCAAAATAAATTTTGGAAACCGAAAATTATCGAAATCGGTAGGTGTAACGAAGCTCTACCCTTCCTACATTTTAACTTGTGTATAACAACGAGTACTTGAATGGAAACGGAAAAAACATGAGACAAAACTCTTTAGACAAAACTCTTTTCTTGGCAAAGGGGATGGATCAATCGCTTATGACGTTTTATTTCTTTGCCATTATTTATTTTTTATTAATTGGAATTGTAAAAATAAAAGTCGAGCCTATACCAATTTCGCTTTCGACAAATATTTTTCCACCATGTAATTCAATCAATCTTTTTGAGATAGCTAAACCAAGCCCTGTACCACCCGCTTTGCGAGTGGAAGAACTATCTACCTGTTTAAATTTTTCAAAAATGGTATCTTGTTGATTAAATGGGATACCACAACCTGCATCACAGATTTGAAATTGAATATACGGTTTAATTTTTTGAACAGAAATGCTCACCGTACCTTTATCAGTAAATTTGATTGCATTTTCAATTAAGTTAATTAAGATTTCTCTTAAACGAATTTCATCTGCTAAAACCATTTCGCTTATAACACTCACATTCAGTTCAATCCCTTTTTCATTCGCTCTGATTTGCATTGATTCAGTAACCGATTTGACAATTTGATCAACAGGCAAGAATTGTAAATTAAGTGTCACTTTACCCGCTTCAATCTTGGAAATATCCAGCAAATCATCAATAAGTGTTAAAAGATGTTTACCAGAATAATCAATCTTACTACCCATTGTGGCAAACATATTTAAAAGCTTTTGTAATTCGGTAGTACATTGTTTTTTCTCTTTTGATACTGTGAGTAATTCCTTGGCGATTGGTAAATTTTCAGATTTTAACAAAACAGAAGAATATCCAAGAATGACGGTTAAAGGCGTTTTTAGTTCATGGCTTATCACACTAAGGAATTCACTTTTAGCCCGGTTAGCCCTTTCAGCCTCTTCTTTCGCTTGAATGAGATCAGCTTCTATTTGTTTGCGTTTTGTCATATCAACGATAACACCTACAAATAAGTGTTCATTTTGAAACTTGATTTCGCTAACAGATAAATAGGCTGGAAAAGTCGAGCCATTTTTGTGTAACCCAACGATTTCTCGCCCAATACCAATGATTTTCGTTTGTCCAGTTATCAGGTAACGGGAGAGATATTTGTCGTGGTTTGAATGGTAGGGTTCCGGCATCAATATATTGACATTTTTACCAATAACTTCCATAGCCATATAACCGAACATTTTTTCAGCAAAAGCGTTAAATGAACTGATGATTCCATGAGTATTGATAGTAATAATCCCATTTAGTGCCGTGTCAACAATGGCTCGCATCTGATCTTCACTGCGCTTGAGGGCAAGAGCAGTTTGCTCGCTTTTTTGTTTGACTCGTTGCGCTTTGCGATGAATATCAATGTGATCAAAACAAAGTCCACAAAAAGGGATTAAATAAGATAATATTTTGAGCGCATGGGCAATATTAAAATGATTATCAAAAAGTGAGGTTGTTCCAAATATGAGATGTAGTTGGGTTGCGATGTCTGGAATGGTGGAAATGATGATGGCGTGAGCAAAGATACTCTGTTCTTTTTTATAAAGAGGGCGATACACAAACCACCATGCAAATATGACAAGTATAAGAGGTATCACATCCCAAGGGCGTTTAATTATCCCGTCTGGAAACATCATTTGTGGCAGGGCTTCACTGATAGCAGCATAGTGAATGGTTTCGTAAGCAATAATGCCAAAAATAGCACTAATTAGAATCACAAAAGCAAAATTATTTTTGTTGGTTTTTGCTTTATCATTGATATTTAGCAATATGCCAATCCCCACTATCATAATTAATAGATGGAATATTCGACAAATTACCCAAGTAAATGGAATAAAATTTCTATTATCTGCGATAACTTCAATGAGTCCATCAGCTGCCAGCGTATGAAAAGCATCCATCACGCCCGCACAAAAAAGTGCGATACCTATAAGGGGGATTGTAATATCTTGCTTGACTTGATAATAGGTAAATGCTAGAATGAAGATGCAAATTGCTATTATAAACGCGCTCCATTCCAAAATGGTATGAATGAAACTCCCACCAAGTGTTTGAATAAGTTTATGTGCTTCAGTATGGATAGGAACATCCAATGCCTGTGGATTTGCATTACCAAAATCAATACCTAAAAAATTAGAAAAAATGGGGATAATGCAAATAACAGTAACACTCCAAACAAAAAATACTGGCAATTGAGTTTGTTTAGTTGATTGATTCATTTATTTTTTGACAAACTTTTGTTAATACTAAAGAATTATACAATAATTTAGTTTCGTTATCAACTTCCATATAAAAAATCTATGGAATTGTAACTACTCAGTCTCATGATGAATGTTAATACTTTTTTATAAGGAGTGACGCTGGAGCGTCACGAAATGCGTTCCAACGCTTTCGCTGTGGAACGAGAGGCTGAGTAGTTACTGGAAATTATATCTTTGCTTGTACGTTGTAACAGACAAGATTAACCGAAATTTTAAGCAAAATTTGTTCCAGTACAATCTCTTCATTTAAAAATAAAAAATGACGTTTTTTCTAGT
>JAUCGK010000393.1 GCA_030378085.1 Candidatus Parabeggiatoa sp. HSG14 | reverse complement strand
TATTTTTAATACCAATATTAATTTTATGAGAACTATCTATGGCTTATTACTTTTTACCAATTTTTGAGGAATTTTTAGATTTGTTTTGCAGGTATCAAAAAATTTAAAAAATGACTCAAAACGCGATTTCTTCAGCCACATTAATTGAATTACTACTTCTTCGAGCGCAATCTCAACCAGATAAACGAGCTTATACCTTTCTTGTTGATGGTGAAACTGAAAAAGTCAGTTTTACTTACGCACAATTAGATCAACAAGCACGGGCTATTGCTACCCGACTCCAAGAAATGAGAGCATCTGGAGAACGGGCTTTGCTACTCTATCCACAAGGATTGGAGTATATTGCAGCATTTTTCGGTTGTCTCTACGCTGGTGTCATAGCTGTACCTGCCTACCCACCACGACGTAATCGTTCAGATATTCGTCTTCAAACTATTGCTACCGATGCACAGGCAAAAGTTGTCTTGACCACAAATGATATTTTAGCCAAAATGGCAGAACGCTTAATTTATGCACCTGGACTTAAAAAGCTCCCGTGGTTGGCAACCGATGATTTCACCGAATCGGCTAGATTGCACCTCTCTCAAAATTGGCAAAAACCAGAAATAGTCCCAGACACGCTAGCCTTTCTTCAATATACTTCCGGCTCCACAGGAACCCCAAAAGGGGTAATGGTGAGCCATGGAAATTTATTACATAATTCAGCATATATATCTCAAGTTTGGCAATTAAATCCCAACAGTATTATGGTGACATGGTTACCCATTTTTCATGATATGGGACTGATTTTTGGAATACTACAACCTCTCTATCACGGTTGTTCTTGTTACCTAATGTCACCGGCTACTTTTATACAACATCCCTTTCGATGGCTTAAAGCGATTTCTCGTTACCAAGCAACACACAGTGGTGCGCCTAATTTTGCTTACGAACTCTGTGTCAATAAAATTACAAAAGAGCAACGTGCCAGCTTAGATTTAAGTGCTTGGGAAATGAGTTTAAATGGTGCTGAACCTGTTCGGTCAGAAACATTCAAAAAATTTAACGAATACTTTAAACCGTGTGGTTTGAGACCAACTACGCTTTGTCATGGTTATGGCCTTGCAGAAGCTACCCTCGTTATTGGTGGCGCAAAAAAACTAGATTTGCCAACTTATTACCAAATTCAAAGCGAAGCATTTGAACAAAATCGTGCAGTGCCTGCCACTGAAAAGCAATCCAATACCCAAACTTTAGTCGGTTGTGGACATTGGGCAAATGATGCAACCGTTATTATTGTTAATGCCAATACCTTAACCCGTTGTCCACCTAATCATGTGGGTGAAATTTGGCTTAAAAGTCCTAGTGTCGCTCATGGTTATTGGCAAAGAACAGTTGACACAACTGAAACTTTTCAAGCTTATACAGACACAGGTTTAGGTCCGTTTTTACGTACTGGTGACTTAGGATTTATACGGGAAAATGATAACGAGCTGTTTGTAACAGGTCGTCTAAAAGATGTAATTATTATCAGAGGAGGTAACCATTATCCTCAAGATATTGAATTAACTGTAGAAAAAAGTCATCAAGCATTACGTCCTAGTGGTGCTGGTGCTTTTTCAGTAAAAATAAATGCCGAAGAACAATTAGTTGTTGCCCAAGAAATAGAACGCACTGCAATCAAAAAGTTAAATATAGATGAAGTAGTTAGTGCAATTCGGCAGTCAGTCTCAGAACAACATGAACTACAAGTCTATGCAGTGTTATTACTTAAACCAGCAACACTTCCAAAAACATCTAGTGGCAAAGTTCAACGCAGTGCTTGTCGATCTAGTTTCTTGGAAGGAACACTTAAAACTGTGGCTGTGTGGAGTATTTCCACAGAAGAAATGAAGGAAGATGAAATTGTTCCTGAAAAAAGTCACACTATTATACAGAAAACTATTCAAACGTGGTTACTGACTAAAATCTCTCAAAAACTGAAAATTGCGCTATCAGTCATAGATATTCAAGAACCGTTAGCCCGTTATGGTCTTGATTCCATGACAGCAGTAAGCTTGTCAGGTGAACTAGAAACATGGCTAAAGCGGCCTCTATCTCCTACAATCGTATATGATTATCCCAGTATTCAGGCTATATCTCAGTATTTAGTGGGAGAGCCACTATCAGCTCAGAAAAAAATAAGCTCGTCTAAACTGAAAACAAGCACGGAATCAATTGCCATTATTGGCATAGGCTGTCGTTTCCCTGGTGCTAAAAACCCCCAAGCCTTTTGGCAATTATTATATGAAGGATGTGATGCAATTAGTGAAGTGCCACCATCCCGTTGGGATGTAGAGGCATTCTATGATCCTAATCCCAATACACTTGGCAAAATGAACACCCGTTGGGGAGGTTTTTTAACCGATGAGGAAGTTTCGGAATTTGATCCCCAATTTTTTGGGATTGCACCTCGTGAAGCCGAGCGGATGGATCCGCAACAACGATTATTATTGGAAATCAGTTGGGAGGCGTTGGAGGATGCTGGCATTGTTCCAGAAAGATTGGCTGGTAGTCAAACTGGCATATTTATTGGTATCAGCACTAATGATTATGCAGATTTACAACTAAAATACGGTGTTGTGCCTGATGCCTATTCGGCTACTGGCAACGCTTTTTCAATTGCAGCGAATCGTTTATCTTATTTATTGGATTTACGTGGCCCAAGTGTTGCAGTAGATACAGCCTGTTCTTCTTCACTGGTTGCAGTTCATCAAGCTTGTCAAAATTTACGTCAAGGAGAATGTAATTTAGCCATAGCCGGGGGCGTAAATCTTATCTTAACTCCCGATTTGACGATTACCTTTTCACAAGCCGGCATGATGGCAGCGGATGGTCGCTGTAAAACCTTTGATGCGAGTGCTGATGGGTATGTGCGGGGTGAAGGTTGTGGTATCGTCATACTAAAACGTCTTTCTGATGCAGTAAGGGATAAAGATAATATTCTTGCCCTCATTAAAGGTTCAGCCGTTAACCAAGATGGACGAAGTAATGGATTAACCGCACCGAATAGTCTGTCACAACAAGCTGTCATCCGCCAAGCATTAGAAAATGCCAACGTAAGACCTACTCAAATCAGCTATATCGAAACGCACGGCACAGGCACCTCTTTGGGAGATCCCATTGAAGTGAATGCCTTAAAAAAAGTGCTTATGGAAGGGCGTTCAAAAGATCAACCTGCTTGGATTGGATCGGTTAAAACTAATATCGGTCATTTAGAAGCCGCCGCTGGGATTGCTGGTTTAATTAAAGTAGTACTCTCATTACAGCATAAAGAAATTCCACCACATCTACATCTTAAACAACTCAATCCGCTTATTTCTTTTGAACACAATTTGTTATCTATTCCAACAGCGCGTCAAAAATGGACAAAAGAACAGCGGTTAGCAGGTGTGAGTTCTTTTGGTTTTGGTGGTACAAATGCCCATATTCTTATAGAAGAAGCACCTCAAATTGATCAGACTGAAAAGGTTTTTAAAACCCCAAAATTCACACGCTCCCTGCATTTGCTAACGCTTTCAGCTAAAAATGAGCAAGCATTAAGTGCATTGGCTAACCAATACCATAAATTTTTAGTAGATCATCCTGATGTCGGCGTGGAGGATGTTTGCTTCACAGCGAATACCGGACGCTCCCATTTTGCCCACCGCCTTGCCATCGTTGCTGAATCTACCCAACAATTGCGCGACAAATTGAGTCAACCAACTAGCGACTTAATTGCTACTCATCAAGTGAAATCTCAGCCTCTCCCTAAAATTGCCTTTTTATTCACAGGGCAAGGATCACAATATCTTGGTATGGGAGGCGAACTTTATGAGACACAACCCACCTTTCGTAAAACACTTGATTATTGTGACAAAATTCTGCGTGATTACCTTGATACACCTTTGCTTGAAATTTTATACCCAGAGTCAGAGGCTAATCAGTCAAAATTGAATGAAACGGCTTACACACAACCGGCTCTTTTTGCCCTAGAATATGCCTTAGCTGAGTTATGGCAATCTTGGGGCATCAAACCAGCGGCTGTGATGGGACATAGTGTCGGTGAATATCTCGCTGCTTGTGTTGCTGGTGTTTTCAGTTTGGAAGACGGCTTAAAATTGATTGCGATGCGGGGACGTTTAATGCAAGCACTGCCTCAAAATGGTAAAATGGTAGCGGTATTAGCAGATGAAACTCGCGTGGCTACTGCCATTCAGCCTTATACGGATGAGGTTTCAATAGCTGCAATTAATGGCCCACAAAGCATTGTCATTTCTGGAAATCAAAAAGCCATAGAAGCGATCACGGCTACTTTGAATACAGCCAGTATTAAAACAAAATCCTTAGCTGTGTCCCATGCTTTTCACTCGCCTTTAATGGAGCCAATGTTGGCAGAGTTTAAACGGGTTGCTACTGAAATCACTTATACTAAACCTCAAATCGCCTTATGTTCCAACGTTACAGGGAAATTTGCCACAGATGAAATAGCCACGCCTGACTATTGGTGTCATCATCTGCGCCAATCGGTAAAATTTGCCAAAAATATGGCAACGCTTGAACAACAAAATTATGAAATTTTTGTGGAAATAGGGCCTAAACCAACGCTATTAGGCATGGGTAGTCAATGTTTAGCGGATGATAATACCAGAATTTGGTTGCCTAGTTTGCGTCAAGGAAAAAGTGATTGGCAACAATTACTCCAAAGTTTAGGTGAGTTATATGTGCGTAGTGCATCTATAGATTGGATAGGGTTTTATCATGACTATTCGCATCAAAGCATTCAATTACCTACTTATCCATTCCAACGGCAACCTTATTGGATTGATATAAGTGAAACAGAATATAACAAAACGGAGTCTTTATCAAAAAATTCTATTTTTGGCCTGTTACAACAAGGAAAAAGTGAACAGTTAACACAAAAACTCAAAGAAACAAAACAATTTTCAAAAGATGAAGTCAACTTATTACCTAAGTTTTTAAAGGTATTATCTCAGCAACATCAACAACAAGTCACAGCCGATACAGTTTCTGATTGGTTTTATCAAATAGAATGGCAGTCTAAACCTCGCCAATCAGCTACTATAGAAAAAATTCAGTCAGAGAGTCGTTCTCTCATTTTTGCAGATCAGGGAGGGATGGGACTGGCTTTAGCAGAAAAACTAAAACAGAATAATCAACACTGTACTTTGGTTTACGCTAATAGTATACCACCGAATATTTCAACAAACCTAACAACTCAACAAATTAATCCTATACAGCAAGCTGATTTTAAAGATTTATTTGACGAATTTTTTCAACACTCCGATTCACAAGTAAGCAGTATTGTTCATTTATGGAGTTTAGATACTCCCTTATCTGAAAAATTAACCGTATCGGCACTAGAACAGGCACAAGAACTCGTTTGTGGTAGTGTGTTATCCTTGGTACAAACACTTAACCAACAACAATATCAATCATTTACATCTCATTTATGGTTAGTGACTCAAGGAGTCGCACCTGTAAAAAAACATCATTCTGTAAACGTTGCTCAAGCACCACTTTGGGGATTGGGTAAAGTAATTGCCCTGGAACATCCAGAGATTTGGGGCGGCATGGTAGATTTGGATGAGTCAAAATCTAGCCTAAGTAAAATAGATGAAGCGAGCGTGTTGCTGGCAGAACTTTGGAATGCTGAAGGTGAAGACCTTATGGCTCTGCGGAATGGACACCGCTATGTAGCCCGCCTAAAACATCGTCATCCACCAGTATCGCAAGGCTTATGCTTACAACCAGAAGCGAGTTATCTTATCACCGGTGGTTTAGGTGCATTGGGATTACAAGTGGCTCAGTGGTTAGTCGCGCAAGGAGTACAACATCTAGTACTCGTTGGACGACGTGGCATCGCTTCAAATACGGCAAGCGAGGTTGTCACCCAACTGAGGCAAACCGGCGTTCAAGTGCAAGTCGAAAAGGCTGATGTAGCAAATCCACAAGACGTTGCCAGACTGCTTGAGACAACTTTGGATAAGCCTTTGCGGGGAATTATTCATGCGGCTGGGGTTTTGGATGATGGTGTCCTGTTACAGCAAAATTGGTCTCGCTTCACACAAGTTATGGCACCTAAAATGCTGGGTGCTTGGAATCTACATACATTAACTCAAAACCTCTCGCTAGATTTTTTCGTGTGTTTTTCTTCAGTTGCAGCCTTGCTGGGTTCGCCGGGGCAAGGTAATTACGCCGCTGCCAATGCCTTTATGGATGCTTTAGCCCATTATCGCAGAGCATTGGGATTGCCGGGTTTAAGTATCAACTGGGGACCTTGGTCAGAAGTTGGTATGGCAGCAAATCTTGACAACCATCATAAGCATCAACTCGCAGAAATGGGCATGGAACCCATCACCCTAGAACCAGGGTTGCAAATTTTGGCACAATTGTTGGCTGAGGATCATGCTCAAACTGGCGTGTTATCTGTTAAATGGTCGGTATTGATTGAACAATGGGGGAATACATCGCCATTGCTTCAAGATGTTGCTACCATGCCATTATTCGATAAAACCGTCAAACAGCCGGTTTTGTGGCAAAGGTTAGAAACCGTTCCCAAAGACGAGCGTCCAGAAATCCTTCGTACCTACATTCAACAAGAAGTCGCTAAGGAATTGGGATTTGAGCCGGCTCAATTGTTGAGTGGTTTAGGTTTTTCCGAAATGGGAATGGATTCTTTGATGGTGGTCAGATTGAAAAACCGTTTTCAAGCAAGTCTTGGAAAATCGTTGCCAGCCACTTTACTTATTAACTACTCTAAAATTGAGACACTTGTCGAATATCTGTGTGATGATGTCCTTGCACTCAAAACACCTGCTAAAAATGTGTCTGATGCACCGCCGTTGGAATCCAAACTGGCTACGTTGGAACAGAAAAAAAATGAACCCATTGCTATCATTGGAATGGGTTGTAGATTTCCGGGCGGTGCTGATAATCCTGCACTCTTCTGGCAATTACTTCATGAGGAATGGGACACTAATAGTGAGATTCCAGCAGAACGGTGGGACATAAATGCTTACTATGATCCAGATAGGAATGCACCAGAGAAAATGTATATTCGACACGGTTCATTTTTATCTACAGTTGATCAGTTTGACCCCAATTTTTTTGGGATTTCACCGCGTGAAGCAGAAAATCTTGATCCACAACAACGTTTATTGTTGGAAGTCAGTTGGGAAGCATTGGAAAATGCAGGGCAAGTGCCAAGTCAACTGAATGGTAGTAAAACAGGTGTATTTGTCGGTATTGGTCAAAATGACTATATGCAATTGCAATTAAATACCAACAAATTAAAAGGAATTGATGCTTATTTTGGTACTGGGAATGCTTTTTGCTTTGCTTCTGGACGATTATCATACAGATTAGGCTTGCAAGGTCCTAACATAGCAATAGATACGGCGTGTTCTTCTTCCTTAGTAGCTGTTCATCTCGCTTGTCAGAGTTTGCGTAGTGGTGAATCAAATTTGGCCTTAGCGGGTGGGGTGCATTTAATCATGTCGCCAGAAGTGAGTATTTTTCTATCTAAGGTACAAGCACTTTCACCAGATGGGCGTTGTAAAACATTTGATGCCGCCGCCGATGGTTATGGGCGTGGCGAGGGTTGTGGAATTATTATACTCAAACGTCTTTCAGATGCGATTGCCAAGGGTGATAAAATATTAGCCCTGATTCGAGGTTCTGCGATTAACCATGATGGTGCAACCAGTGGTCTTACCGTACCCAATGGACTGGCACAACAAAGTTTAATTAGGGAAGCTTTAAAAAATGCTCAAATTAAAAGCCATCAAGTTGACTATATTGAAGCACATGGTACTGGCACTGAATTGGGTGATCCTTTAGAAATAGATGCGTTAGAATCAGTTTTTGGTAAAGACCATGATCAGAATAATCCATTAATTGTAGGCTCAGTAAAAAGCAATATTGGTCATTTAGAAGCAGCCGCTGGAATTGCTGGTATTATTAAAGTTATACTTGCTTTGCAAAATAAAAAAATTCCCTCCCATCTTAATTTTAAACAGCCAAGTCCTCATATTCCTTGGAAAGATATATCAATACAAGTACCCACAAAAGAAATACCCTGGCTTTCAGAAGGAAAACAGCGGATTGCTGGAGTCAGTTCTTTTGGCATGAGTGGTACTAATGCTCATCTCATTTTGGAAGACGCATCCCAAGCGGATATAGATAAGAATAGTACTGATAGCAAAAAGGCTACGATAGAACGTCCTTTGCATTTATTGACATTGTCTGCAAAAACACCTTCAGCATTAAGAGAATTATCCAAAAAATACCAAGAAGAATTAACTAATAATTATAATTTAAAGCTAAAAGACATTTGCTTTAGTGCTAATACAACTCGTTCTCATTTCAATCATAGAATAGGAATTATTGGAGAATCAACTACCCAAATTTGTGATAAGTTATCAAGCATTGCTAAAGAACAAAAGGAAATAAAAGGCATTCGACAAGGTATAGTTAAAAATACTCAATCGCCTCAAATTGTTTTTCTATTCACGGGACAAGGTTCGCAATACATAAATATGGGACGCGAACTTTATGAAACGCAACCTACTTTTCGTAAAACGCTTGACCATTGTGATAAAATTTTGCGTGATTACCTTGATACACCTTTGCTTGAAGTTTTATATTCAGAATCAGAAGCTAATCAATCAAAATTGAATGAAACCGCTTACACACAACCTGCTCTTTTTGTCCTAGAATATGCCTTGGCTGAGTTATGGCAATCTTGGGGCATCAAACCAGCGGCTGTGATGGGACATAGTGTCGGTGAATATGTTGCTGCCTGTATCGCTGGTGTTTTTAGCTTGGAAGAAGGCTTAAAACTGATTGCCAAACGGGCAAGTTTGATGCAGACTTTATCCATTCAAGGCGAAATGGTGGTCGTGTTTGCCAATGAAACCCAAGTTACCGCAGTACTGACACCCTATGAGCAAACTGTCTCAATAGCCGCTTGGAATGAACCGAGTAGTGTGGTGATTTCAGGAGAGTCAAAAACGGTCCAAACCCTTGTAGCTGCTTTTGAAGAAAAAGGTATTGAAACGCGCAAAATACGGGTTTCTCATGCGTTTCATTCACCATTGATGGAACCCATGTTGGATACCTTTGAACAGGTAGCAAATCGTATATCTTTCCAAAAGCCTCGCATACCATTAATTTCTAATGTCACTGGTCAAGTAATGGAACAAGCCCCTGATGCTCGCTATTGGCGACAGCATACCCGTCTTCCTGTGAAATTTATGACTGGGGTTATGACACTTTTTGAGCAAGGATATAAATCCTTTTTAGAAATAGGGCCTAAGCCCGTTTTGTTAAGGCTAGGCAAAGGTTGTCAGCCCGAAAATGTTAAGGCAACGTGGTTGCCTTCGCTTATGCAAAAAAAAACCGATTGGCAAATATTGCTGACTAGCTTGTCTCGCTTGTATGTGCAAGGAGTGACTATCAACTGGGCGGGATTTGATAAAGACTATTCGCGCCATCGGTTGTCACTTCCGACTTATCCGTTCCAACGTAAACGTTATTGGATTAACAATAAAGATTCAGTTATGCCAATCAATCAATCAATTAAAAAAACATTTGAACCGGTGGTAAATGTTCCGCAACGCAAAGACACGATTATTGCAAAATTACGGACTATGACCGCAGAACTACTCCACGAAACCCCGTCTGAAGTAGACATTGACATGCATTTTTTGGAAATGGGTGCAGATTCTATCGTTTTAACGCAAGCAGTACGAGAAATTAAAAACCTGTTTGGATTGACGATTATGATCCGTCAATTTTTTGAGGAATTAACAACACTTGAAACCTTAGCAGACTACATAAACCAACAATTACCTCCCAACTGGTGTTTGAAAGAGAAAGGGAACGAAAAGCAAGGGGAAGAGATAGAGGAACAAAAGGAAAGAAAAAACAAAGAATTATTACCCAAAACGGAAGTTGTATCTGAAACTTCAATTGAGTCTTCTGAGATTGCAACTGTTCCTTTGGTAACAATGTTGGAACGTGTGTTAACTCAACAAGTTCACGCAGCTTCAAAAACCGTTTCTCAGGTAGCTTCGGAAGCGGTATCTTCTGTTGTATCTCAACAATTGGCGTTTTTGCAAAACAACCAAGCCCATTTAAGCTCACTTTCTCAAAGAGGAGAAACGGGTATTCCATCGCCAATCACCTCAAGCCACCAGACAACTACCCTCGCAAAATCACAACAATCCCGCCAAGTTAAAACTACACAAAGTATGTCCAGTTTCTGGGGAAAGGGAAATGAAGCAACTCAAGCTCAAAAACTGAGTTTACAACAACAAGAGCATCTGGACAAACTTATTGTCCGTTATACCCAGCGCACTCAAAAATCAAAGCAACAAGAAAAAACCTATCGCCCTGTATTTGCAGATATGAGATCGACACTCGGTTTCAGAATGGAAATCAAAGAAATGTGTTATCCCATTATTGCACAATCTTCTCAGGGTTCTAAATTTTGGGATGTAGATGGCAATGAGTACATCGATATCACCATGGGTTTTGGGGTACATCTGTTTGGACATCAACCCGACTTTATCACTAAAGCACTGGAAGAACAGTTAAGACAAGGAACACAAATCGGGCCACAATCAAAACTCGCTGGCGAAGTCGCTGAATTAATCTGTGAATTAAGCGGGATGGAACGTGTCACTTTTTGTAATTCTGGTACAGAAGCGGTAATGACAGCGTTGCGGATTGCCCGTGCTGTGACTGGTCATAAAAAAATTGTTTTATTTTCAGGTGCTTATCATGGACACTTTGATGGGACATTAGCGGTGACTCCCCCAGAAGGAGAAGGTGCAGTGCCTATGGCACTGGGCGTTTTACCAGAAATGGTGGATAATGTTTTAGTTCTGCCCTACGGTACGCCCTATGCTTTAAACACTATCAAAGCGCACGTCTCTGAATTGGCAGCAGTTCTAGTGGAACCAGTGCAAAGCCGAAGACCTGATTTACAACCACGAGAGTTTCTCCATGAACTAAGACAAGTCACAAAAGAGTCTGGTACTGCCTTAATTTTCGATGAAATGATTACGGGTTTTCGTGTTCACCCCGGTGGCGCACAGGCGTGGTTTGGAGTGGAAGCGGACATTGCTACTTATGGAAAAGTTATTGGTGGTGGAATGCCGTTGGGTATTGTGGCAGGCAAAACCGATTATATGGCAAGAATTGACGGTGGTGTGTGGTCTTATGGTGATGATTCCTATCCCAACGTAGAAAAGACTTTTTATGCAGGCACTTTTTGTAAACATCCGCTAGCAATGGCGACTGCCCATGCTATACTCCAGGAAATGAAAAAGCAAGGTACAGCATTGCAACAACAGTTAAATCAGCGCACCGCCAAGTTAGCTGATACACTCAATGCCTACTTTGAACAAAATAATGTGCCCATCAGTCTGGTACATTTTGGTTCACAGTTCCGTTTTGCCTTGACCAATAATTTAAGCTATGTCTATCAACCCTTGGAAATGGATTTACTCTACTATCATCTCATTGACAAAGGTGTTTATATTTGGGAAGGGCGGATTTGCTTTTTATCAACAGCACATGCTAACGAAGATATTGAAAATATCATTCAAGCCGTCAAAGACTCTGTTAAAGAACTACAATCAGCTGGTTTTTTAAAGAATAAAGGAGACAAGAGCAAGAAAAAAGGGAGAATAAACCAAGTTCAATACGAAAAACCAAATCCATTTTCGCTTGCACCGTTCCCCTTAACCGAAGCCCAAAAACAACTCTGGGTTTTAACCAAGATGAGTGAGAAAGGCGTTATCGCCTACAATCTTTACATCAGCTTGCAGTTAACAGGAACATTTGACTTAGCTGCGATGCGTCTGGCAGTACAGCAAGTTGTTGATCGCCATGAAGCACTACGAATAACTATTAACAACGAAGGCGATTTTCAGCAATGTCACTCTTCTATAGCCATAGACGTACCTTTGTTGGATTTTTCAGGGAAAGAAGCAACGGAACGTGATGCCATTGTGACAGAATGGTATCAACAAGAGAGTCAAACCCCCTTTGATTTGACACGAGGCCCCTTGTTACGTGTCCATATTATTAAATTAAAAGAACAACAACATTTATTGGCATTGACAGCACATCATATTGTCGTCGATGGTTGGTCAATGGGTATTATTCTACTAGAAATATTAAAACTCTACTCCTTTTTTGCCCTTAAGGAAAAAGGCCAAGATAAAAATGAAATTTACCCACTCAGTTCACCTTCATCCTGGCGCGACTATCTCACCTGGCATACCCAGCAACTTGAAACAGAAACCATGTTAGTCCATGAATCCTACTGGCTAGAACAGTTTACGGATTCTATTCCTGCACTCAATCTACCAACGGATCGTCCACATCCCGCAAAAAAAACTTATCAAGCCCGTCGAGAAACTTTGCGATTAGATACTAACCTTGGTAATGCGGTAAGGCAGGTTAGTCAAGAACTGGGTTGTACCTTGTTTATGGTACTCTTTGCGGTTTATATGGTGTTACTGCACCGTTTAACGGGTCAAGATGATCTTGTTGTTGGCACACCAGTATCAGGACGACGGGGATTTGATGAAAGTGAGGGACTTGTTGGCTATTGTGCCCATTTATTACCAATTCGTAGCCGCACTTCTGGAAATCCGAATTTTTCTGAATATCTGAAAATGATCCGGACACTATTATTAGTGGCTTATGAGCATCAGGACTATCCTTTTGCAAAATTTCTTTACAAACTCAAAAAATCGGGAGATACCCGCTTATCATCACCAATTACGGCAGTTTTTAACGTAGATAAGCCAATTACTTTGCCAAAATTGTCTAAACTGGACACAGAAACAAATCTATTTCCCCAACCTATCAGTTTTTTAGCTTTTGATCTGGTACTAAATGTCATAGATTTGGAAGGTGAATTGATATTAGACTGCGATTACGACACCGAATTATTTGATACAGCGACAATTCAACGTTGGCTTGGGCATTACCGGACTTTATTGGAATCAGTGGTAACCGAACCAAATCAGCCCTTTGCCGATTTGTCCTTACTGACAACAGCAGAACGCCATCAAATCTTGGTGGAATGGAACAACACCAAAACGGCTTATCCTGAAAATCAATGTATTCATCAGTTATTTGAGGCACAAGTCGAAAAAACTCCAAAGGCCATTGCCGTTATTTTTGAAAATGAGCAAATCACTTATCAAACACTGAACAGTAAAGCAAATCAATTAGCGCATCATTTGCGTTCACAGGGTGTCAAATCTGACGTACTGGTAGGTATTTTTGTGGAACGTTCAGTGGACATGGTGGTGGGATTGTTAGGTATTCTCAAAGCGGGGGGGGCTTATGTCTCCTTAGATTCAAATCATCCCAAAGAATATCTTGCCTTGATGCTTTCAGATTCACAAGTGTCCGTGCTGATAACCCATAAAAAGTTATTCAGTCAACTACCCGAGTGTCAAGCATCTGTTGTATACTTAGATGATGAGCCTCCAAAGGAGTATCTGATAACCCAAGAAAGTAATATCAATCTTGGTACTACTGCCAAAAATCTTGCTTATGTCAGTTACACCTCTGGTTCGACTGGCCAACCTAAAGGCGTTTGCATCATCCATCAAAGCGTTATACGCCTGGTGAAAAACACCAATTATGCCCGTTTTACGGCTGACCAAACATTTTTGCAAATGGCCCCTCTTGCCTTTGATGCCTCCACACTAGAAATTTGGGGACCTTTACTCAATGGTGCTAAGTTAATTATTATGCCACCACACACACCATCACTTGAAGAATTAGGGCGTGTGATTGGACAATACCAAATCACCACATTGTGGCTAACGGCTGGATTATTTCACTTGATGGTAGATGAACGGTTGAAAGAATTAAAACCAGTGCGTCAATTGTTAGCAGGAGGGGATGTATTATCCATCTCACATGTTCGCAAAGTTTTACGAGAACTCAAAGATTGTCAGTTGATCAACGGTTATGGACCTACAGAAAATACAACGTTTACTTGCTGTTTTCCTATCACAGACGAAAGCCAACTGGAACATTCTGTCCCAATAGGTCGCCCTATTGCTAACACCCAAATTTATATTCTGGATGCCTTTGGGCAGCCCGTGCCAATTGGGATACCCGGTGAATTACATATTGGCGGTGCTGGACTTGCAAAAGGCTATCTTAACAATCCAGAATTAACGACAAAAAAATTTATTGATAATCCGTTCAGTGATGCACCCAATTCCCGCCTTTACAAAACGGGGGACTTAGTCCGTTACCGCCCTGACAGCAACATAGAATTTTTAGGCCGTGTTGATAATCAGGTCAAAATTCGTGGTTTTCGTATTGAACTTGGTGAAATTGAATCCATACTGGCACAACATCCTATTGTGCAAGATAACGCTGTCATCGTTTCTAAAAAATCACCTAATGATAAGCATTTAATCGCCTATATAGTGCCTAATCCAGAGCAAACCATTGATAATATTAAATTGCGCCGATTTCTCCAAGAAAGATTACCCGATTATATGATACCGTCTCTCTTCGTGTCACTGGAAACAATGCCACTCACATCTAATGGTAAAATAGATCAGCGTGCATTGATTCAATTATCCGTTAGTGACTATTATCAGTTATCACAAACCTCTTTTGTCGCACCTCGTACTTCAGAGGAAAAGCAATTGGCAGCAATTATGGCTAAGGTTCTGGGCTTGGACAAAGTCGGTATTTATGATGATTTCTTTGAATTGGGTGGACATTCCCTGCTCGCCATTCAACTCGTTTCCCGGATACGTGACACTTTTGCTGTCGAATTACCCTTAAATAATTTCTTTAAATACGCTGCCGTTGCTGAAATAGTCGAGCAAATTGAAGCCCTTCGTTGGGCAGAACAAGCGTTAAAATCTCCTACCAATCAAACGGATAGCAGCCAAGAAGAGGAAGGCTTATTATGAGAACTATTGAGAAACTTTTGTCTGAATTGAGTCGTCTCAACATAAAAATATGGGTAGAAGATGATCAGTTGCGCTACAATGCACCCAAAGGTATACTCACTTCATCCTTGCGTGACGAATTAGTTGAACGCAAAGCAGAAATCATTGCCTTCGTTTCCAAAGCTCAAAAGGGATCGGAAACCACGTTTCCACTTATTAAACCTATATCACGGGGCGAAAATTTACCCATTTCTTTTTCCCAACAAAGATTATGGTTTTTAGATCAATTAGAAGGGAGTAATGCAACTTATAATATACCTGTTGCCTTGCGCCTTGATGGGCCGTTGCAGATCACAGTACTAGAACAAAGCTTGTCTGAAATCATACAACGCCACGAAACCTTACGCACAACAATTCCAACCATTAATGGAAAACCCGTTGTTCAGTTATCAATGACAGGCTATCAATTGTCAATTGTGGACTTAACTCAATTATCCTTGGAAAAACAAGCTTCCAAGATACAACAATTAGTGAGTGAAGAAGCCCGTCTGCCCTTTGACCTTGCAAAAGGTCATTTATTCAGAGCTATACTATGGAAATTAGGGGTACAAGAACACGTTTTGGGTGTGACCATGCATCATATTATCTCCGATGGTTGGTCAATGGGCGTATTTTTACGGGAGTTATCAACACTGTATGAAGCGTTTTTTCAAGGCAAACCCTCTCCTTTACCCGCACTGGAGATTCAATATGCCGACTTTACTCATTGGCAACAGCAATGGCTAACGGGAGAACGCCTTGAAAAACACGTCAATTACTGGAAAAAACAACTGGCTGGCATCCCTACATTATTGGAACTGCCTACAGACAAACCGCGTCCTGCAATTCAACGTTTTCGAGGTGCTACCTTACATTTGACTGTTCCGTCAACACTCACTGATCAGTTAAAAAGTCTCAGTCAACAGTCGGAAACAACCTTGTTTATGACATTATTGGCGGCTTTTGCCACTTTACTTTCACGCTACAGTGACACCTCAGACATTGTTATAGGATCGCCTATTGCGAACCGGACTCATAGTCAAGTCGAACCACTCATCGGTTTTTTTGTCAATACGATTGTATTACGTCTTAATTTGGAGAACAATCCACATTTTGAAGAATTACTCAGGCGTATCCAATCTGTGGCAAGAGAAGCTTATGCTCACCAAGAAATTCCCTTTGAAAAATTAGTTGAAGCGTTGAAATTGGAGAGAAACCTAAGCCATACACCACTTTTTCAGGTAATGTTTGCGTTACAAAGTGCTTCACTGGAACAGTTAAAATTATCAAAACTAACCCTCACACCCATTGTTCCAGATAATGTTATTGCCAAATTTGACTTAACCCTTGAAATGGAAGAAACTACACAAGGATTGGCAGGCACACTTGAATATAACACTGACTTATTTGAGCGTACTACGATAGAACGCATGGTGGGTCATTTCCAAACACTGCTTGAAGGAATTGTAGATAACCCACTCAAACCTATTCAAGAATTACCCTTACTAACTATCGCCGAATATCAACAACTTTTGGATTGGAACGATACAAGTGTTGATTATCCAACAGAGATGTGTCTTCATCAATTATTTGAGGCGCAGGTTGAACGCACCCCTGAAGTCGTAGCAGTTGTATTTGAAGAACAACATTTGACTTATGCTGAATTGAACGACCGTGCCAATCAATTAGCACATCATCTACAAACTTTAGGTATCAAACCCAATGTGCTGGTGGGTATCTGTATAGAGCGTTCCATCGATATGATCATAGGACTGTTAGGAATTCTTAAGGTTGGAGGAACTTACCTACCGTTAGAACCCACCTATCCTACAGCCCGTTTAGCGTTAATGTTAGAAGATGCCGAAGTGCCAGTATTGTTAACTCAATCAGGATTTATCCAGAAATTGCCAAAGACAACTGCACAGGTAATTTGTTTAGATATTATGGGATCGACACTGTCACACTTGAGTACAACTAATCTTAAAAGTGGTGTGGAATATACAGATTTAGCTTACGTGATTTATACATCTGGATCAACTGGGATGCCTAAAGGAGTAATGAATACGCATAAAGGCATTTGTAATCGCTTGTTATGGATGCAGGAAACTTATCAATTAACAGCAACTGATAATGTTCTACAGAAGACTCCTTTTGGTTTTGATGTGTCTGTCTGGGAATTTTTCTGGCCTTTGTTGGTTGGTGCACGTTTGGTAGTCGCAAAACCAGACGGACATAAAGACCCTGATTATCTGCTCAAATTGATTATGCAGCAGCATATCACGACCCTCCATTTCGTGCCTTCAATGCTTCAGGTTTTCCTTCAACAACCTGAGTTAGAAAACTGTGAGTCACTTAAACGGGTGATTTGCAGTGGTGAAGCATTGCCTTTTGAACTTCAATCGCGTTTTTTTGAGCGTTTTCCACTGCCTGTAGAATTACATAACCTTTACGGTCCTACTGAAGCTGCTGTAGATGTCACCCATTGGTGGTGTCAACGAGATAATCCTCTAAATCAAGTACCAATAGGACAACCTATAGCTAACATTCAAATTTACCTTTTAGACTCTTATTTACAACAGGTTCCCATTGGAGTACCCGGCGAACTTTATATTGGCGGTGTTGGAGTCGCCAGAGGCTATCTCAATCGCCCTGAACTCACTGAAGAAAAATTTATATCCAATCCCTTTAGTGATATAGCCGAATCACGTCTCTACAAAACCGGTGATTTAGCCCGCTATTTTCCAGACGGTAACATTGAATACTTAGATCGCATTGATAATCAGGTCAAAATTCGAGGTTTCCGTATTGAGCTTGGTGAAATTGAATCGGCATTAGCACAAAACTCCACCGTGCGAGAATCTGTTGTCAGAACCTTAGAAGATTCTCATCACCATAAATACCTTATTGCTTATGTGGTATCACATCAAACTCCAGTTGATGCTAATCAATTACGTCTGTTTCTTAAAGATAAATTGCCAGATTATATGGTGCCAGCCACTTTTGTTGTATTAGAATCATTGCCTTTGACACATCAGGGTAAAATTGATTATCGTGCGCTACCAGCACCGAATTCTGTTCGATCCGAATTTTCGGCAGATTTTGTTGCACCTCACACACTAGAAGAAGAATTATTAGCAAGTATTTGGTCTGATGTGTTAAGTATTGAACAAATTGGTATTTACGATAATTATTTTGATTTAGGGGGAGATTCTATTCGGAGCATTCAAATTATCGCTAAAGCCAAAAAAATCGGTTTTGAACTATCACTTCAACAATTTTTCCAACATCAGACTATCTATGAGCTAGCTTGTTTAATTACTCAAAAAACGAGTCAGTCGATGTCTTTACCTTCAAGTGAAGCATTCAGCCTTATATCTGATGAAAAACGCCAGAAGCTTCCGGAAGATGTAGTGGATGCTTATCCGTTGGCAGCACTCCAAGCTGGCATGTTTTTCCATATTGAATTTAACCCTGAGTCCGGTGTTTACCATAATGTGAGTACGTTACACCTGAGTCTTCCCTTCGATGAAGCGAAATTACGGATAGCAATACAAGAGATCATTTCTCGTCATCCAGTACTGCGTACTTCCTTTAGGTTGACGGGGGTACGTGAACAACTGCAATTAATACACAGGACTGTACCTATACCATTGCTCATTGAAGATTTACGCCAGCTATCCCATAGCGAGCAAGAGCAATTGGTGGATGTCAGATTTGAATCGGAAAAGAAACAGCATTTTGACTGGACATCTCCCCCTTTATTTCGCTTTCTTGTTCTTTGGCGTAGTGAAAAAACATTTCAACTCTTTATGACAGAACATCATGCTATTCTTGATGGTTGGAGTGTAACTTTTTTGATGAGCGAATTATTGCAACACTATTTAGTCCTTTTAGGAAGGAATGTTCCTCCTCTCCAACCAGCACCTGAATCTACATTTCGTGATTTTATTGTTTTAGAGCAATTGGCCATTGAATCCAATGAAAGTCGACAATATTGGCTTGATACATTTAACGATTTTACAACAACAAATGTGCCTCGCTTACCGAAGTCCTATTTTAGCCCATATCAACTAGATCGAGATGTACTTATTGATGTACCTATTTCAATGGCTATCTTAACCTGTTTGAAACAACTGGCTCGAAAAGCGAGAGTCTCTCTTAAAAGCGTGTTGTTAGCAGCTCATATGAAAGTGCTTTCTGTTCTAGCTCAACAAACAGATGTGGTAACTGGTATAGCTGCCAATGGTAGACGGGAAGAAATGGATGGAGAACGGGTGTTGGGTCTATTTCTCAATACAATTCCTTTTCGTTTACAACTTGAGGGTGGAACTTGGATAGAATTGGTGCAAGAAACGTTTAAAAAAGAGAGAGAATCATTACGATATCGACGTTTTCCTTTAGCAGAATTACAGAAAACGCTTGGATTTGGAGGGAAATCTTTGTTTGAAACTTCATTTAACTTTATGAATTTTCATGCTTATAAGGATATTGCAGAACATGGAGATGTACAAATACTTTCAAAGCAATTTTTTGTTCAAACGAATTTCACCTTAACAGCTCATTTCAATCTGGATCCTTTGTCAGAAGAGCTTAATTTGTTGTTAAATTACATTCCTAGTGAACTGTCCAAGGCACAAATTTTAGCCATAGGTGATTATTACACAGAAACCTTATCTGCAATGGCAAATCAACCATTAGCAAGGTACGAAAATCACTCACTTTTACCTTTGCAGGAACGGAAAAAACTGCTGGTTGAGTATAATAATACGGCAACAGATTATCCAAAAAATCACTGTATTCATCAATTGTTTGAGGTACAAGTTGAACTAACTCCAGAGGCTATTGCACTCGTGTTTGAAGACCAACACCTAAGCTATGCCGAATTGAACTATCGTGCTAATCAAGTGGCCCACCACTTACAATCTCTTGGTGTTAAGCCTGAAATACTGGTGGGTATTTTGGTTGAGCGATCTGTGGAGATGGTTGTGGGGTTGTTGGGTATTCTCAAGGCTGGTGGGGCTTATGTTTCATTCGATCCGAATCATCCTAAGGAATATATAGCCATCATGTTGGAAGATTCACAAGTGCCTGTGTTAATAATGCAGCAGAATTTTTCCAGCTTACTGCCATCGCACACACCAACGCGTATCGTATATTTAGATAATCATTCAGAAAAATGGCAGACCCATAGTAGTGATGTCAATCTCATCAGTGGTGTAATGGCTGAAAATCTTGCTTATGTCAGCTATACATCAGGCTCGACTGGCAAACCTAAAGGTGTTTGTATAATCCACCAAAGCGTCATACGTTTAGTGAAAAATACCAATTACGCGAGTTTTACAGCAGACCAAACCTTTCTACAAATGGCTCCCATTGCCTTTGATGCCTCCACCTTGGAAATTTGGGGTCCATTGCTAAACGGGGCAAAGTTAGTAGTCATGTCACCTCATAAGCCTTCACTTGAAGACTTGGGACAAATCATTAAACAACATAAAATCACTACAGTATGGTTGACAGCTGGTTTGTTTCACTTGATGGTCAATGAACGACTAGAAGATTTAAAACCAGTACGTCAACTGTTAGCAGGTGGTGATGTGTTATCTGTTCCCCATGTCCGTCGGGTGTTACAAGAACTCAAAAACTGTCAAGTGATTAATGGTTACGGACCAACTGAAAACACGACTTTCACTTGTTGCTTTCCAATGACAAACGAAAGTCAACTGAGTCATTCTGTACCGATAGGTCGTCCCATTGCCAACACCCAGGTTTATATTCTTGATGCATTTCTTCAACCTGTACCCGTGGGGGTGTCTGGTGAATTATACATTGGAGGTGACGGTTTGGCCCGTGGCTACTTGAATAATCCTGAGTTGACGCGTGAAAAATTTATTGCAAATCCGTTCAGTAACAATCCAAAATCCCGCCTTTACAAAACGGGTGATTTAACTCGTTACTTGCCTGAAGGCAATATTGAGTTTTTGGGTCGCATAGATAATCAACTTAAGATTCGTGGTTTCCGAATTGAATTAGGCGAAATCGAAACGGTACTGAGCCAATCCCCTGTTGTACGGGAAACTGTAGTGATTTGTTTGGAAAAATACTCCAATGATAAAAAACTAACAGCATACATCGTTCCAGATATAGATAATTCCACTCAGGTGATTGACGAGTCTTCTCTACAACAAGAACAAGTTAAAGTTGTTTCACAATGGAAAAGCCTATTTGATAAAAGCTATAGCCAATTGTCTCCAGATCAAGATGATCCTACGTTCAATATTACGGGTTGGAACAGTAGCTATACCGGTTCAGCTATCCCCGCTGATGAAATGCATGAGTGGGTGGATTCGACTGTTAATGCTATTCTCGCCCTGCAACCTAAACGAGTGTTGGAAATAGGTTGCGGAACTGGACTACTATTGTCTCGTATTGCTCCGGTTTGTGAGCAATATTGGGGAACAGATTTTTCCTCGGTTGCCTTGCAACAAGTTGAAACACTTAAACAGAAGGTTGATAACTTAAACCATGTTGTTCTGTTCCATAGAACAGCAGATGATTTTAAGGATATTGAACCAGAAAGCTTTGATGTCGTCATTCTCAGCTCAATCATTCAGTATTTTCCCAGCGTTAACTATCTACTTGATGTACTAGAAAAAGTCAATAAGGTAGTCAAACCGGGGGGGTACATTTTCGTGGGTGATATCCGCAATTTGCCACTACTTAAGGCTTACCATGCTTCTATTCAACTCTACCAAGCACCTGATTCGCTCACCCGGTTAGAATTACAACAACGGGTGCAAAAACGAATGGCTCAAGAAGAAGAATTGGTTGTTGATCCAACCTTTTTTAAGGCATTAAAATCGCTTTTTCCTATTAATAACCTACAAATTCATCTGAAACAGGGTATTCATGATAATGAACTGACAAGATTTCGTTATAATGTTATTCTCCAAGTCGGTGCTACGTCCAAATCTGAAATAGTACAAAGTTCAATACGGTGGCAAGATTGGCAAATACATCATTTAACCTTGTCATCTGTGCGCCAACAATTGGTAGAAAACCAACCAGAAATTTTCGGCATACGACATGTGCCTAATGCGCGTCTTGACACAGAAATCCAAACGGTGGAATGGTTGGATAATGCCGCATCAACGGAAACCGTGCTTCAATGGCGGGAAAATTTGTCAAAACACCAATGGACGAGTGTATCCCCTGAACAATGGTCGAATTTAGGGAGTGAATTATCTTATGATGTTGCTATCAGTTGGATAAGTGCGAATAGCGAAGGTAGCTATGATGTGTTGTTTAAACGTTATAAGACGAAAGACAATGCCAATCAACTCATGATGCTTGATCACATTGAGTTTGATAAGAGACCCATTCATCCGAAACCATGGCATCAGTATGCGAATAATCCGTTGCAAAGCAAACTAAGCGAAAAATTAGTGCCTCAACTACGTCAATTTCTGCAAGACCAATTACCTGAGTATATGATGCCGTCCAATTTTGTCCTGTTGGATAAGATACCACTTACTCCTAACGGTAAGGTAGACCGCCGCGCATTACCTGATCCAGATGGCACACGCCCACAGTTAGAAGTCACTTATGTGGTGCCACAAACGGACGTTGAACAAAGCCTCGCTTCAGTTTGGCAACAAGTTCTCGGATTAGAAAAAATTGGGATTTATGACAATTTCTTTGACTTGGGTGGTCATTCATTACTCATGGTACAGATGCATAGTGAATTACAGGCCATCTTTGGGCAATCGCTGTCAATGGTTGATTTGTTTCAACATCCTACCATACACGCTTTAAACCAACATTTCATTCAGAAAAGCACACAAATGTCAACAACTCATGACGGCCAGAAAAGGGCAAATAGCCGTCATACACGCAAAGCATCAATGAAACAACGACGAGAACTCAGGGAACAGGGTCGTTCATAAATCCACAATAAGTTAGTGAAGGAGTGCATGCAAATGACGGAAGTACATTTACCATCCACCATGAATGACTCGGACATAGCTATTATTGGTATGTTTTGTCGTTTGCCGGGGGCTGAAGACATTGAAGCTTTTTGGAAAAATTTGCGAAATGGTGTGGAATCCATTCCATTTTTTTCTAATGAGGAATTAAAATTGGCAGGGGTAGACATTGCTACTTTGAACAACCCCAATTACGTTAAAGCGGGTGCATTTCTACCCGATATTGAACTGTTTGATGCAGCTTTTTTCGACATTAGCCCAAGGGAAGCAGAGGTGATGGAACCGCAACACCGTATTTTCTTGGAAAGTGCTTGGAAAGTGCTTGAGGATGCCGGTTATGGTGCTCAAATTGGCAATGTTTCCATTGGTGTTTATGCTGGGGCAAACATGAATACCTACATACTTCAAAATATTTGCTCAAACCCAGATATTATAGGATCAACCGATCCTTACCCGCTGATGCTTGGAAATGATAAAGATTTTTTGGTGTCTCGTGTTTCTTACAAGTTAAACTTAACTGGGCCAAGTGTCAATGTCCAAACTGCCTGCTCAACTTCACTGGTGGCAGTTCACCTTGCCTGCCAAAGCTTACTCAATGGTGAATGCGATATGGCTTTAGCCGGTGGTGTCTCGATAGTGCTTCCACAAAAGGTTGGCTATTTGTATCAGGAAAGCATGATTTTTTCTCCAGATGGACATTGCCGTGCTTTCGATGCTAAGGCTCAAGGCACTTTGGACGGTAATGGTGTGGGCATTGTCGTCTTAAAAAGATTAGAGGATGCTATAGCGGATGGAGACAACATTCATGCAATTATCAAAGGTTCTGCCATTAATAATGATGGTGATTTGAAAGTCGGTTATACTGCCCCCAGTGTCGAGGGCCAAGCCGCTGTAATTTCAGAGTCACAAGCTGTCGCCGGTGTTGAAGCAGAAACAATCACTTATATAGAAGCCCACGGTACAGCAACCCCACTAGGTGATCCCATTGAAATTGCAGCATTGACCCAGGTTTATCGCTCCCAAACTCAGAAAAAAGGTTTTTGTGCAATTGGTTCGGTCAAAACGAATGTAGGACATTTGGGTGCGACTGCCGGTATCACAGGTCTTATAAAAACAGTGCTAGCACTCAAACATAAAATGATTCCGCCTAGTCTGCATTTTGAACAACCAAATCCTAAAATTGATTTTGCTAATAGCCCTTTTTTTGTTAATGCTAAACTCTCTGAATGGAAAACTGAAGGTATGCCCCGTCGTGCTGGAATCAGTTCTTTTGGAATTGGGGGAACAAATGCCCATATTATTTTAGAAGAATCCCCATTTTTACAAAAATTCTCCGATAAATCAAGAGATTGGCAGTTGTTAGTACTCTCTGCAAAAACGCAGTCTGCTCTGAATACTGCAACGGTCAATTTAATTGAACATTTTAAACAGCACCCCAAAATTAACTTCGCGGATGTGGTGTATACCCTAAGCCTTGGGCGAAAAGTTTTTGAACATCGACGCATATTAGTTTGCCAAACACTTGAGGATGCAACAGATACTCTGAGTACATTAGACGCACAACGCGTTTTTACCCACGCACAAGAATACGTTTCGCGGCAAGTCGTATTTATGTTTTCTGGCCAGGGTAGTCAATATGTGAATATGGGATTAGGGCTTTACCAAAATGAGGCTATTTTCCGTGAGCAGGTGGACAAATGTATCGACATTCTTAAACCTCATCTTAAACTAGATTTGCGCGAAGTACTTTACCCAAGTGCTGAGCAAACCATTGAGGCTGAAAAACAACTTGAACAAACCGCCATCACACAATCTACCCTCTTTGTAATAGAGTATGCGTTGGCTAAATTATTGATGGGATGGGGTATACATCCAGCCGCCATGATTGGTCATAGTATTGGTGAATATGTGGCCGCTTGTTTAGCGGGTGTGTTTTCCTTAGAGGATGCCTTAGCATTGGTAGCTGTACGCGGCCAATTAATGCAGCAAATGCCCAATGGGGCCATGTTGAGTGTACCTTTGTCAGAAGAAAAAACAAAAGGCTATTTAAATCAAGAACTTTCGTTAGCAGCTTGTAACGCACCGCACCTTTGTGTTATCTCTGGAACGATGGCTGCCATTAACACATTAGAAAACCAGTTGGCTGCTCAAGGAATAGAATGTAGACGGTTACATATTTCCCATGCTTTCCATTCAGCGATGATGGAACCCATTTTAGCCTTATTTCTGGAGCAAATTAAAAAAGTCAGTTTGAATCCGCCGCAAATACCTTACTTTTCAAATGTCAGTGGTACTTGGATTGCCATTGAAGAGGCTACAGATCCCAATTATTGGGCAAGACATCTACGTCAAACTGTGCGCTTTACTGACTGTTTACAAGAATTATTGAAAAAACCAGAATACGCTTTACTGGAAATTGGTCCTGGTCAAACATTGATGACATTAGCTCAGCAACATTTCAAAAAATTCTCAGAACAAGTGGTATTAACTTCAATACGTCATCCAAAAAATATTCAAGACGATATAACATTTTTGCTGATTACATTGGGCAAACTTTGGCTGGCTGGTGTGCCAATAAATTGGGCTGGCTTCTATGCTAATGAACAACGTCATCGTCTATCCTTGCCGACTTATCCTTTTGAACGTCAGCGTTATTGGATTGATCCACCAAAACAGTCTGATAGAACATCAGCAGTTTTAAAAACCCCTGAAATTTCTATCCAGCACAGCAAAAAGTCAGAGATTGCTGACTGGTTTTACATTCCTTCATGGAAACGCTCTGTATGCCAAAATGCTGATGTATTGAAAACCTCAGAGATTTATCTTTGGTTACTTTTTATTGATGAATGTGGTTTGGGTGAAAAACTTGCACAACGGTTACAACAAGTAGGGCATAAAATCATTACTGTAAGCATTGGCACTACATTTACACAATTAGGTGAGAATGCTTTTAGCCTTAATCCTGATAATGCCAATGATTATACTGCTTTGTTCAATGAACTTGAAGTACATCAGCATAGGCCTAAACAGTTTGTACATTTATGGTCTGTCACAGCAAATCCTGATGAAGCATCAATTGAAGGCATGGAAAAATACCAAAAAATGGGCTTTTACAGTTTATTGTGGTTGACTCAGGCACTTGTAAAACAGGAAATGATTGATGAAATTCAACTGGCAGTGATATCGAATAACATACAGGCTGTCAATGGTGAAGAAGTGTTATGCCCTGAAAAAGCCACCATACTTGGTCCAATTAAGGTTTTTGAGCAGGAATATCCAAAGATTAATTGTTGTAGCATTGATATTGTTTTTTCACTTGGGGTCAAAACAAAACTCATTGAAGAGCAATTGTTGGCTGAATTAACTATTAAATCTTCTGACCAAGTTATTGCTTACCGTGGCAAACATCGTTGGGTGCAAACCTTTGAGCCAAGCCAATTTAAACCCTTCAACAAAACACCAAAGTTAAGAGAGGGAGGCGTTTATCTCATTACAGGGGGACTTGGCGGTATTGGTTTGACATTGGCAGAACATTTAGCGAAAACAGTACGACCCCAATTGATTTTAACAGGACGTTCCGCTTTTCCGATCAGAGAAGAATGGGATGAGTGGCTAACCAATCATGAAGAACATGATAGTGTTAGCCACAAAATCAGAAAAATACAAATTCTTGAAGCACAGGGTGCTAAAGTTTGGGTAGTCAGTGTCGATGTGGCTCATCAACAAAAAATGCAAGATGTAATCACAAAGGCTAAGCAGCGTTTTGGTTCAATCAATGGCGTTATTCACGCAGCTGGGATGCCAGATGGTGCCTTAATTTCACGCCAAACACGAGAACAAACCGAAATGGTACTTGCCCCTAAAGTGAGGGGTACCTTGGTGCTTGATAGTCTTTTACAGGATGTTAAACTAGATTTCTTTATTCTTTGTTCTTCACTTGCTTCTATCTTTGGAATAGTAGGACAAGTAGGCTATGCTGCGGCTAATGCTTTCCTTGATGCCTTTGCTCACTATAAAGCTAAAAGGGACCATTTTACTGTTGCTATTAACTGGGATGCGTGGCAAGAAGTGGGTATGGCAGTTGAAACAGTCGATCATTATTGGCAAGTGGTGGGCCAAACTCAAAAAGCCGCCCAAATATTTGTGTCCAAACCACAGCAAGAACCAAGAAAAATTTCCCATCCTTTATTTGAATGTTGCATCACTGAAAGTACAGTTCAAGAAAGATATATTAGCCATTTAAGTGTGGGTAAGAATTGGGTTTTGGATGATCATAGAATTATGGGAAAAACCGTTTTGCCCGGTACAGCTTATTTGGAATTAGCCCGAGCTGCTTTTGAATCTCACGCTAAAACAACGGATTGTATTGAAATTCGAGAAATTTATTTTCTCCATCCTTTGATAGTTGAAGAAAATGAGGATAAAGAAGTTCACCTTGTCTTGAAAAAAGAGGGAAAACATTTTGAATTTGTGGTTAGTAGCAAAATCGGACAGGATAAATGGCAAGAACATACAAGAGGTATTATTGCTGACCAAATCGTACAACCCGCTAAAAAGTATGATATTAAAACCATTGAGCGCGACTGTCAACAGCAAGAAATCATATTGAGCGATTTTTTGCAGAAACCACAAGATGAACAAACAACAACCTTGGAAACTGTATTGACCGAATTTGGCCCCCATTGGCATAATTTAGAGTGGATAAAATTAGGTCAGCACCAAGGTTTAGCTTTTCTTTCTTTGCCTAACGACTTAGCAACCGATTTAACAGCTTATCCATTACATCCGGCTTTATTAGACATGGCAACGGGTTTTCTTGTACTACTCCAAGAACAATCTGAAGGTGGTGGTTTACCGTTTTTTTATAAAAGAGTCACAATAAAAGCACCGTTACCAACTAAATTCTATAGCTATGTGAGAAACAATCCTTCTGCACAAAAGGGAATACTCAAATTTGATGTGACGCTTATAGATGAACAGGGTATGGAACTGGTTGAAATTGAAGAATTTACCTTGCGCGAAGCGGCTTATAGTCAAATAGCTTCCCTTGCACAAAGTGAAAAAATAGCTATTCTCTCTGAACATGATAATTTTTCTTTAGAAATTGCTACACCGGGTTTATTGGATACTTTGACGTTTATACCAGCTTCACGTCAACAACCAAGCCCTGATGAAGTAGAAATTGAGATTTGTGCGACAGGACTTAACTTCAAGGAAGTACTCTATGCTGCTGGACTGTTAGAAATACCAGATGATTTAAAAATTAAGTTTGGTTTAGAGTGTGCAGGACGAATCGTTACGGTTGGTAAAAATGTAAAAGACTTTCAGGTAGGCGATGAAGTCATCGCTTTTGCACCAGCGAGCTTTAGTGCCTTTACCACAACCAAGGCTTCGTCAGTAGTACCTAAACCTGACAGTTTGAGTTTTGAAGAATCTGCCACTATTCCGGCTACTTTTGTAACCGCCTATTATGCTCTCATTACGAAGGGGCAATTATCCCAAGGCGAGCGAGTACTGATTCATGCCGCGGCAGGGGGAGTGGGTATGGCTGCTGTTAAAATTGCCAAATGGGTTGGTGCTGAAATCTTTGCCACTGCGGGCAGTCCTGAAAAACGAGCATTTTTGAAATCGCTTGAAATTCAATATGTTATGGATTCAAGATCGACTACTTTCGCTGGTGAAATCATGGAATATACGGAAGGCAAAGGCGTGGATGTACTTTTGAATTCACTGGGTGGACACGAATTTATTGCTAAAGGGCTTGAAACTCTTGCTATAGAAGGACGATTTTTAGAATTGGGCATTCGAGATATTTATAACAATACGCAATTAGGGTTACTCCCTTTTGAGAAAGGTTTATCGTATTTTGCTATTAATGCCGATATTGGAATTCCTCGTTTTAATGCGCTTTTCAGGGAAATTGTGCAACATTTTAATGAGGGGCATTTCAGTCCACTTCCCGCCAAAATATTCTCCATAACAGAAGTCTCAAGTGCTTTTGACTATATGGCGCAAGCCAGGCATATTGGTAAGATTGTGGTCTCTCTACAGGATAAAGAAGCAGTCATTGGACAAAATATGCTTGGTGCTACTGAGCAATGGCATGGTGGTGAATTGATTGATTCCTCAAGTAAAGATAGAAAGGATATCCTTAAAGACAATCTTCAAAAAGAACTTAAAGAAGGATTATTACCTACAGAAGGTATAGATGTCTTTAGCCGAATTATGGGGAGTACACAACCTCAAGTGATTGTCTCAACAAAAGATTTACAATCTCGTTTTGAGCAAAATGATATTTCTACTATGCTGAGTTTTGTGAACTCAGTAGAATCAGCACATTTATCCACAGCCCACGCACGCCCTCAACTCAATCATGCTTATGTGGCGCCACGCGATGATGTGGAGCAAACTTTGGCCGATATTTGGCAAAACCTCCTTGGTATCGATCAAATAGGCATCTACGATGACTTTTTTGAACTGGGTGGACATTCCTTGATGGCAACGCAAGTCGTTTCTCGGCTAAAGGAAGCCTTCGGAATAGTTTTAACGCTGTCTACTTTTTTTGAAGTTTCTACCATTGCTGAAATAAGTAAACGGGTGGTTGCCCAACAATTAGAACAAGTAGATCGCTCTGAAATGGAGCAAATTTTAGCCGAAATTGAAGCCTTATAGCGAATAATATAGTCAGTAAATGGGTTAATTTAAAAAACTTGAAACACACTTGTGTTTGAACCGTGTTTTTTTAGATCCAATTGTCACTGTGCCAAATATAACTGATAGATAACAGAAGATGAATGACATAACAGAACGTTTGGCTAAGCTTTCGCCAGAAAGACGCCAACTGGTTTTACAAAAATTACGTGAGCAGAAACTCATTAAAGTAGCAGTTGATAAAGAACATCAAGCACCCACCATTGTATCTATTTCTAGGGAACAAACCCTACCTTTATCATTTTCTCAGCAAAGATTGTGGTTTTTAGATCAATTAGAAGGTGAAGAGGCTACCTACAAAATAAGCACTGCACTGCGCCTAGAAGGACGGCTGGATCGTAACGCCTTGGAACAAAGCTTAGCTGAAGTCGTGCAACGTCATGAGACATTGCGTACCACATTCCAAACTCTCAATGGCGAACCGATTGCTCAGTTATCAGAAGAAGATTTCAAGTTAACTGTGGTAGATTTGCAAGATTTACCGGGCAACGGAGAAGCAGAAGTACAACATTTGGCCATTTTAGAGGCTCAATATCCTTTTGAGCTTGCCAAGGGTCCCTTATTCCGTGCCACGTTATGGAAATTGGGTCCACACTCTCATGTGCTGGGCATCACCATGCACCATATCATCTCAGATGGTTGGTCAATGGGAGTATTTGCCCAAGAATTATCAACACTTTATAATGATTTTTCGAGTGGGAAAAAGTCTCCCTTGCCTCCGCTGCCCATTCAATATGTCGATTTTGCCCATTGGCAACGACAGTGGCTGACTGGCGATGTGTTTGAAAAACAAGTTAATTATTGGAAACAACAATTAGCTGATGCACCGGCACTACTTCAATTACCGACAGATCGTCCACGCCAAGCTATTCCGCATTTTCAATGTGCCAGTGTCTACTTGCAATTAACGCCAGAGCTAACTGCCCAATTAAAAAAACTGAGTCAACTCAATAATGTCACTCTTTTTATGACGTTATTAGCGGCCTTTGCCACACTTATGTCTCGCTATAGTGGCATGTCAGACCTTGTTATTGGTTCACCAATTGCCAATCGCACCCATCATCAAATTGAATCACTCATCGGTTTTTTTCTCAATACCCTTGCATTACGTATTAATCTAGAAGGCAACCCTCGTTTTTCCGAGTTACTACAGCGAGTACAACAAGTAGCTTTAGAAGGGTATGCCCATCAAGATTTACCTTTTGAGAAGTTGATTGAAGAACTTCACCCCGAAAGAACCTTGAGTCACACGCCATTGTTTCAAGTGTTGTTCGTATTACAAAATACACCTGAAACAGTTTGCAATTTGCGAAACCTGACAGTAACAGAACTGACAATTGATGCATTTTCTACCCCTTATGACTTTGATTTTAACTGGATTGACACATCTCAAGGTCTCATGGGTCTTCTTACCTACAATACAAACTTATTTAATCAGGTAACCATGGAACGGATGTTGGGACATTTCCAAACGTTACTGGAAGATGTCGTTACCACACCGGAAAAGCGAATTTCTACCTTACGGTTATTAACAGAGGCAGAGCGTCACCACCAGTTCACTTGGGGTAATCGTGTTCATCCTACTAATGCATTTAGTGAATTTCCTAAGCAGGAAGAACAATCTATTCCTACAAGATTTGAACAGCAAGTAGAACAATATCCACATCATATTGCAGTCAAAACGCAGCGTTATGCGTGGACTTATCGTGAGTTAAATGATCAGGCAAATCAGATAGCACAAGTACTTTTGGAACTAAGCAAAACCTTTGAAGAAAGAATAGCACTGTTATTTGAACATGATGCACCTATGTTGGCTGGCATGATGGGAGTACTCAAGGCAGGCAAAACGTATGTACCACTCGATCCGTATTATCCTTATGAACGGCTTAAGTATATTTTACAAGATTCACAGGCAAGTGCTATTTTAACCAATAGCCAAAATTTCAGCCTCGCGCAAACATTAACAAGCAATATTCTTAAGCTTATCAATATTGATGATATTGATGATAAAGTATTAAAAAAAGCAGGAAACGAGATTCGACTAAATGGGGATAATCTGGCTTACATACTCTACACATCTGGTTCAACTGGGCAACCAAAAGGGGTTATCCAAAATCACCGTAATGTCATGCATTTCATCAGGCACTACACCAATAATCTGCATATAACCACCAAAGATCGCTTAACGCTTTTGTCTTCTTATAGCTTTGATGCGGCAGTTATGGGTATTTTTGGTGCTTTATTAAATGGTGCAACCATTTATCCTATTAATCTTAAAGAAAACGATATTGCGACACTTTCTAATTGGTTAATTCAAGAAAAAATGACGATTTATCATTCAACCCCAACAGTTTATCGGCATTTTCTTAATACACTGACCCGTGAAAAACAATTTCCGCATATTCGATTAATTGTTCTTGGTGGCGAAGCTGTTTACAAAAGAGATCTTGACGAATATAAACGATATTTTGATGATAATTGTATTTTTATAAATGGATTGGGCCCAACAGAATCAACAGTCACCCTTCAATATTTTCTTAATAAAGATATAGAAAATACACGCCATGCTGTACCAGTAGGTTATCCCATTGCCGAAACTGAAGTATTACTACTTGATGATAATGGTGAAGTGACTGAAATTTATGGTGAAATTGCGATTAGAAGTCCCTATGTTGCACTCGGTTATTGGCAAAAACCAGAACTTACTCGTTCTGTTTTCTTACCCGATCCTGATGGTGGAAATCGACGCATTTACCGTATGGGAGATATGGGGCGTTTATTATCAGATGGTAGTGTTGAATTTGTGGGTAGAAAAGATTTCCAAATCAAATTACGTGGTTTTCGTATTGAACTCGGCGAGATTGAAGCCGTTTTAACTCAACATCCCTCTGTTCAAGAAACAGTCGTCATAATGGTGACAGATGAAACTAAAAACGAGCCACGCATCATTGCTTATTTAGTAGCAACCAAGGTAAAATCCGATTCAATAGAACTTCGCCAGTTTCTCAAAGAAAAACTCCCCGATTACATGATACCATCGGCCTTTATATCATTGGAAGCTATGCCACTTACGCCGACTGGAAAAATAGATCGCCGTCAATTATCAGTTAGAAAAATTCAGTTATCAGAAGACTTAGAATCTTTTGTCGCTCCTCGCACACCAGAGGAAGAACTGTTAGCTGGAATATGGGCTTTGGTATTAGGTATAGAGAGGGTTGGCATTCGTGATAACTTTTTTGGATTAGGCGGACATTCTCTACTGGCCACCCAGCTCATGTCACGAATCCGTGATACCTTTTCTGTAGAGGTACAACTGCGTACCCTTTTTGAATCTCCAACGGTGGCTGAATTAGGGGAAACCATTCGTACAAATCGCCAAGAATATCAGTTGCCATCAATTCAACCTGTCTCCCGTAATAGTGATTTGGAATTGTCATTTGCCCAACAACGACTTTGGTTTTTAGCACAACTGGAAGGAAAAAACGCACTCTACAATCTGCCAGGGGCTGTGCATCTCAAAGGTGTTCTGCATATTGATGCCCTTAAAAAGAGCCTCATTGAGATTGTGCAACGTCACGAAAGTTTGCGAACAACATTCTCAATAGCCAATGGTAAACCAATTCAAGTGATTCATACTTCAGGGTTTAAACCATTAAGTAAGTTCATAGATTTACAACACTTATCTGATAAAAAGCAAACCCTTGAAAGCCAACGTTTAATCCATGAAGAGGCACAATGCCCTTTTGATATCGCTCAAGGGCCTTTATTACGTACCACCCTGATTAAATTAAGTAACAAAGAATATTTGTTGCAGGTGACGATGCACCATATTATTTCGGACGGTTGGTCTATTGGATTATTCATAGAAGAATTATCTAGTCTATACAATGCTTTCTCCCAAGGTAAACCTTCACCCTTGTCGCCCTTACCTATCCAATATGTGGATTTTGCTCACTGGCAACGTCAATGGTTAGCAGGTGATATTCTTGAGACGCAATTGAATTACTGGCAAAAACAAATGGCAATGACACCTGCCCTACTGGAATTGCCAACAGATAAGCCGCGACCCTCTGTGCAAAGCTTTCAGGGTGCCACTGAACGATTGCAATTGTCACCTGAACTCACAGAACAACTAAAGACGCTGAGTTTAAAAACAGAGACCACGCTGTTTATGACACTCCTGTCAGCCTTTGCCACCTTATTGTCCCGTTATACTGGTAGCGATGACATTGTAATAGGTAGCCCCATTGCTAACCGCATCCACAGTCAAACCGAGTCGCTTATTGGCTTTTTTGTCAATACGCTTGTATTACGTACTGATTTACAGGGCAATCCCTCCTTCTCTGATTTACTCCAACGCGTGAGACAAGTAGCCCTTGATGCTTATGCTCACCAAGACATTCCCTTTGAGCAATTGGTTGAAGTTTTACAACCAGAACGTTCTCTTAGTCATGCGCCCCTCTTCCAAGTCATGTTTGCATTACAGAATGCACCGATGGGACGCTTAACATTATCGGGGTTAACTTGGAGACCTGTTGATATAAAGGTTGATATTGCTAAGTTTGATTTAAGCCTCTTTATGTTTGAGTCCGAACAAGGACTCCAAGGTCACATAGAATACAATACCGATCTGTTTGAACACGCCACGATAACCCGTATAATCGGTCATTTCCAAACATTACTGAATGGAATTGTCACTAACCCAGAGCAATGCCTGTCCGAATTGCCCCTATTGACGGCTGTAGAACAACAACAACTCCAAGATTGGAACAACACAACGATAACCTTCCCTCAAGATAAATGTCTCCATCAAGAGTTTGAAAGTCAAGTGTTACAAATGCCGGATGTGCCAGCAGTTATCTTTGAAAACCAACCTTTGAGTTATGCACAATTAAACAAAAATGCCAATCAATTAGCACACGAGTTACAAAAAAATGGCGTGAAACCCAATGTGCTGGTGGGCTTATGTGTAGAACGTTCCTTTGACATGGTAATAGGATTGCTTGGTATTCTTAAGGCGGGAGGCGCGTATATTCCCCTTGACCCTGCTTATCCCAAAGAACGTTTGGCCTTTATGTTATCAGATTCTCAGGCATCAGTGTTGTTGACACAGACATCGTTGTTAAACGATTTGCCTGAAACAAAAGCAAAGATCGTTTGTCTTGATACCGTATTAGAAAATTTGTCACAAGGCGATGAACGGAATCCTGTCAGCGGCGTGACACTTGATAATCTTGCTTATGTGATTTATACATCGGGTTCGACGGGTCAACCTAAAGGGGTGGCAATGGAACATCGGTCTTTACACAATCTGATTTTCTGGCAACAGACTCACATTGTTGCTAAGGGGAGTAGGACGCTACAGTTTGCGCCCATCAGCTTTGATGTTTCTTTTCAAGAAATTTTTTCAACGTGGTGTGTTGGGGGGGCATTGGTTTTAGTCTCCGAGGAAATTCGTAAAGATGCGGTGGCTTTATTACAATGGCTTCAAGAACAGGCTATAGAAAATCTATTTCTACCCTTTGTGGCTTTACAACAATTGGCCGAAATTGCTGAAAGTACTGGTGTTTTACTCAAAAAATTGCGTCACATTGTTACAGCTGGCGAACAATTACAAATAACCTCGGCTATGGCTAACTGGTTAAGCAAATTACCCGATTGTACACTGCATAATCATTATGGTCCCTCCGAAAGCCATGTTGTCACCGCCTTCACATTACCAGAAGAAGTTAAAACGTGGCCGGTATTGCCATCCATCGGTAAACCTATTGCCAACACCCAAATTTATCTTTTAGATGCAGACTATAATAAGGTACCTATTGGTATTCCAGGTGAACTCTATATTGGCGGCCTTCCCCTTGCTCGTGGTTACTTGAACCGTCCTGATATGACGGCAAAAAAATTCATTAATATTCAATTATCCAACAATGCCGATGAGCAACGTAAATTGTCCACTCGTCTTTATAAAACAGGAGATTTAGCGCGTTACCTTCCTGATGGCAACCTTGAATTTTTAGGTCGTATTGATAATCAAGTCAAGATCCGAGGTTTCCGTATTGAATTGGGTGAAATCGAAGCGATCTTAGCTGGACATCCATCGGTGCGTGAAACTGTGGTCATTGACCGAACAGATACACAAGGTACTAAGCGTTTGATTGCTTACCTTGTGCCTACTAAAACTGTCTCGGATCAAAAACTACGCCGTTTTATCAAAGAAAAATTGCCTGAATACATGTTGCCATCGGCCTTTGTTCGGTTGGATGTTTTGCCGTTAACGCCTAGCGGTAAAATAGATCGCCGTAAACTGCCTGATAATGACTTGCAGCGCAGCATGGAAGCGGATTTTGTGGCAGCGAAAACGCCAACGCAAGAGATAATAGCAGCAATGTGGGCTAACGTGTTGAATTTATCACAGGTTGGTATTTTTGATAACTTTTTTGAGTTAGGTGGACATTCTTTGTTGGCTACTCAAGTTGTTTCAAAAATACGTGATACTTTTTCCATTGAAATACCGGTACGCCGTTTATTTGAATCGCCCACTGTTGCTGGTTTAAGTGAATATATTGATACTGCTCATCCAGAAAATCAGCATTCACTGATTCCTCCACTATTGCCAGTATCGCATGATATAAAAAAACCTTTATCTTTTGCCCAACAACGGCTGTGGTTTTTGGATCAATTAGAAGGTGCTAGTGCCACCTACCATATTTCTACTGCCTTGCACATTAAGGGTGTACTTAATGTCATGGCACTACAACAAAGTTTCACGGAAATGGTACAACGGCATGAAGTGTTGCGTACCAATTTTACACAAGTGGACGGAGTCGCCATTCAAGTCATTAATCCAGCGCAAACTCTGTCAATAGTAGAAGTACACGAATCTTCTTCAGATAAAATAACTGCTGAAGTAACACGTTTAGCAACGACGTATGTGCAACAACCTTTTGATTTGGGTAAGGATGCTTTATTGCGTGTGGTGTTGTTAGCTTTGAATGATAATGAGCATGTTCTCGTAGTAACAATGCACCACATTATCTCAGATGGTTGGTCAATAAACATTTTTCTCCGCGAATTTGTAGCTCTTTATAAAGCATTTTCAAAGGGAGAATTATCACCTTTAGTAGAATTGCCTGTTCAATATGCTGACTTTTCTCATTGGCAACGTCAGTGGTTGAGTGGTGAGGTGCTTGAGACTCAAATTAATTATTGGAAACAACAATTAGCCAACGCACCACCCGTTTTGGAATTACCAACAGATAGGCCACGTCCTCCCGTTCAAACTTTCCGAGGGCGTTCCGAATACTTTGAACTCAATAACGATTTAAGTAATCAACTCAAAACATTGAGCCAACAGTCTGGGGTAACCCTTTTTATGACCTTGTTAGCATCTTTTGCTACTTTGCTCTCGCGCTATAGTGGTCAGGAAAATGTTGTGATGGGTGCGGGTATCGCTAACAGAAATCATAGTGAAATAGAAGCATTAATTGGTTTTTTTACGAATACACTGGTTATGCGGACTGATTTATCAAACAATCCGTCTTTTGAGACTTTATTAATTCGTGTGCGCCAAATGGCATTAGAGGCTTATGGACATCAGGATGTTCCGTTTGAAAAATTGGTAGAAGAATTACAACCAAAACGGGATATGAGCCATACCCCAATTTTTCAAGTCATGTTTGCGATGCAAGGACTTTCTACCAAAGAGGAAGATTTGCAACTGCCAGACTTAACAATAAAACCATTATTCTTAGAAAATGTAGCCGCTAAGTTCGATTTGACTTTATATATGGATGAAACCCCACAAGGATTAGTGGGTGCTTTGGAATATAACACAGATTTGTTTGATACGTCCACAATAAAACTGTTGTTGGCTCATTTCCAAAATTTATTGGCGGGCATTGTTGCTAATCCTGCCCAGCGGCTTTCTGATTTACCTTTATTAAGTGAAACTGAACGGCATCAAATATTGGTTGAGTGGAACAATACGTATACCGACTATCCATACAAGAAATCCATTCCACAGTTATTTGAAGCGCAAGTCGAAAAAACGCCAGAGACAGTGGCGGTGGTGTTTGCCGATCAGCAACTTACTTATCAAGAATTGAATGTCCAAGCGAATCAATTGGCGCACCACCTACAAACTTTAGGGATTGGAGCTGACGTTTTGGTGGGTTTGTGTGTGGAACGTTCACTAGAAATGGTCATTGGAGTACTGGGTATTCTCAAAACGGGTGGGGCTTATTTTTCGTTGGATTCGAGTTATCCCAAGGATAATCTGGCCTTTATGTTGGAAGATTCACAAATCTCAGTATTATTAACTGAAGAAAAATTAGTCAATAAATTACCTGAGCATAATGCACGTGTCGTTTTCCTTGAGAACATTGCTACAAATAATCACTTCATCACTCAAAAAAGTCGTAAAGAGAATCTTATTAGTCACGTAACTGCTGATAACCTCGCTTATGTCAGTTATACCTCTGGTTCCACTGGTCGACCTAAAGGGGTTTGCATTAATCAGCGAAGTGTCATACGTTTAGTCAAAAATACCAACTATGCGAGTTTTACGGCAGATCAGATTTTTCTACAATTTGCGCCTCTCGCTTTTGATGCCTCAACATTGGAAATATGGGGACCTCTACTTAATGGTGCTAAGTTAATAATCATGCCACCTCAAACTCCTTCATTGGAAGAATTGGGGCGCGTCATTAGACAACATAAAGTTACCACGTTGTGGCTGACAGCGGGTTTATTCAATCAGATGGTTGATGAACGGCTTGAAGATTTAAGCACTGTGCGTCAACTGTTGGCTGGAGGTGATGTTTTATCTGTTCCCCATGTTCGTAAGATTTTACGAGAACTTAAAGATTGTCAATTGATTAATGGTTATGGACCCACTGAGAACACAACTTTTACGTGTTGTTTTCCTATTGTCGAAAGCCAAGTCAAAACTTCTGTTCCAATTGGTCGTCCCATTGCCAATACTCAAGTTTATATTTTGGATAAGTATTTCCAACCTGTTCCAATAGGAATACCTGGTGAATTACATATTGGGGGTGATGGCTTAGCCCGAGGCTATTTGAATCGTCCTGAGTTAACTGCTGAAAAATTTATTCTCAATCCCTATGTTCCCAATTCTCGCCTCTACAAAACGGGAGACTTAGTTCGCTATCAAGTTGATGGTAACATAGAATTTTTGGGTCGCTTTGATAATCAAGTAAAAATTCGCGGCTTTCGTATTGAACTTGGCGAAATCGAAACAGTACTGGCTCAACACCCTGTTGTGTTGGAAACGATTGTTATTGTGAGGGAGTACCAAACCAATGATAAACGTTTGGTCGCATATATTGTTCCTGAGCAAAATACGGCACAAAGTACACCAAGTGAATTGCTCCGTTTTCTTAAAGAAAAATTACCCGATTATATGGTACCATCTGCCTTGGTGATGTTGGATGCTTTACCTTTAAATCCTAACGGCAAAGTGGAACGTAATGCCCTGCCAGCACCAGAGAATAGCGTTGATGAGGAGAGTTATATTGCACCGCGTACACCGACAGAAGAGATATTGGGAGGCCTTTTCGCTAACATCCTTAAATTAGAACAAGTCGGTATTCAAGACAACTTTTTTGAACGGGGTGGCCATTCCTTGTTGGCAACCCAACTGATCTCACGGATACGTGATACGTTTGCCGTTGAATTACCATTACGTGATTTGTTTGAGTCACCTACAATAGCTGATTTGGTCATGCCCATTGAGGCTGCCCGTCAAAATGAGTCTATACCTCCTATTCAAGCGGTTGCCAGAGAGGGAGAACTACCACTGTCGTTTGCTCAAGAAAGGTTGTGGTTTTTAAATCAGTTAGAGCCTAATAACCCTTTTTATAATATGCCAATAGCTTTGCGCTTGCGTGGTTCTCTATCGGTAGAGACATTAAAACAAAGTTTGCAGGAAATCGTGCAACGTCACGAAAGTTTACGAACGACTTTTGGCGCAGTAGAAGGACATGCGGTTCAAATTATTTCACCTACGTTAGATTTACCTTTTTCTGTCGTGGATTGTCAGTCATTCTCTATCACTGAACAAGCCGAAAAAGTACAACGTTTGATAACACAAGATGCAGGGCAACCTTTTGATTTAGCAAAAGGGCCATTGATTCGTGCTAGCTTGTTGAGAGTGGGAGTCGCTGAGTACGTTTTCCTATTAAACCTGCACCACATTATTTCCGATGGTTGGTCAATGGGTGTTTTGATTCAAGAACTGACGACACTTTATACTGCTTTCTCAACTGGCGCACCTTCTCCTTTCTCTCCTTTACCCATTCAGTATAGCGATTTTGCAACATGGCAACGTGAATGGTTTCAAGGCACTGTCCTAGAAAAACAATTGAGCTATTGGAAACAACAGTTAACGGGTGCTTCCCCTTTATTAAAGTTGCCGAAGGATCGACCACGCCCTGCGGTTCAAACTTTCCAAGGCGGGAGTGAACGCATTGAAATAAATAAGGAAGTTGCCCAGTCATTAAAAACGCTTAGCCGAGAGAATGGGGCAACACTGTTTATGACGTTGTTGGCTGCGTTTGCTATTTTACTATATCGCTACAGTGATCAAGATGATATTGTCATTGGTTCACCTATTGCTAACCGTAATCGTGGTGAGATGGAATCTTTGATTGGTTTCTTTGTAAATACACTGGCATTACGCATCGACTTATCAAGTACGCCCACTTTTGTAGAATTGTTAAAGCAGGTTCAAAAAACTGCGTTAGATGCTTATACTTATCAAGATTTACCTTTTGAGAAATTGGTTGATGAACTTCAAATTGAGCGTGATTTAAGTCAAAATCCTTTATTTCAAGTAATGTTTGCCTTACAAAACGCGCCAATGGAGGATGTTGGACTCCCTGGTTTGACTAGTACGCCTATTGTCAAGCAACGAATTGCCTCCCTATTTGATTTGGTTTTTGATATGTGGGAAGTCGACTCTGGCCTAGTTGGTGTATTGGAATATAACACGGATTTGTTTGATGCAACAACTATTGTGCGGATGTTGGCACATTTTCAAACTTTGCTGGCTGGCATTGCAATCAATCCAAAACAACCTATTTCCGAATTGCCACTACTCACTGAAGTAGAGAAATCTCAGTTACTTTCTAAATGGAATGGTACTCGCAAAAATTATCCCGTTCATAAATCTATCCATTCTTTGTTTGAAACACAGGTAGAAATAACACCAAATCAAGTGGCTGCCGTTCACGCGGATCAACATATCAGCTATATCGCACTGAATAAGAGAGCTAATCAGATTGCCCATTGGTTGCGCCGTATTGGAATAAAACCCAATGACTTTGTGGGTATTTTAGAAGAACGGGGCATTGATTTTCTTGCAGCCATGTTGGGTATCTTAAAAGCGGGTAGTGCATTTTTGCCGATTGATCCCAGTTATCCCGATGATCGAGTGCAGTATATGGTGACGGATAGCCAAATTCATACACTGATTACTCGTGGCGTGTTGTTTGATAAAATTGCCACCGAGATTGAGGGAGAGGATTATTTACATGACTTATTGTGTTTTGATGATTCTAAACCCAGGTTTTCTGGAAAAACTACTTTTATCAGGGAGATAGAGAAGGAACCCACCGTAAATACAGATAACCTAAATGAACCGACAGATATTGCTTATATGTTATATACGTCTGGTTCAACCGGTTTACCAAAAGGTACGATGGTGAGACATAATGGGGCTGTCAATCATATTTATGCCGAATTTGACGAGTTAGCCTTCCATCAAAACACGGCTTTTTTGCAAAGCGCACCATCGTCATCAGATATTTCCGTGTGGCAATTTCTTGCACCGATCCTTATTGGTGGACACACCGTCATTGTTGATTTTGAAACCATTTGTGATCCGGTCAAATTATTTAAGGTCATTAAAAAACAACAAGTGACGTTGATTGAATTAGTACCTGTTGTGATGCAAGGAGTCCTTGAGCATATTGCCCAATTACCAAAAGAGGAACAGACATTACCCGCGTTAGAATGGGCAATGGTCACTGGTGAAGCTGTCTCTCCCGCACTCGTTAACCAATGGCTACAGACTTATCCCAATATAAAACTGGTCAATGCTTATGGTCCCACAGAAGCCGCTGATGATATTTGTCAGGCAGTGTTAGATAAACCGCTGTCAGCAAAGCAACTCAATGTCCCTATTGGCAAACCAATTGCCAACTTGAGTCTTTATGTGTTGGATCGGCATCTCAAATTACAACCGATTGGGGTGTATGGGGAAATCTGTGTCTCTGGCATTGGTGTGGGCGCGGGTTATTGGCGTAATGAAGAACGCACTCGTGCCAATTTCGTTAACAATCCTTATGCCGATGAGTTGCATGGGGAGACAATTTATCGAACCGGTGATTTAGGGCGTTGGTTGCCTGATGGTTCACTCGAATTTATTGGGCGACTTGACCATCAAGTGAAGATTCGCGGCTTTCGGATTGAATTGGGTGAAATTGAAGGTGTGTTATCTCAATATCCTGCGGTACGAGAAACGATTGTTATTGATAGAGAAGACGAGGAACAACCAGGTGATAAGCGGCTAGTTGCATACCTCATTGCCAATATGCAAGGAGAAGGTTTGCAAGCGCAAATCAAGGAATTACATACCGAACAAGTTTCTCTGTGGCAGGACTTACACGAAGACAGTTATGGTGATGCACCCAGCCATGATGATCCCACTTTTAATATTATTGGTTGGGACAGTACCTATACAGGGCAACAACTGCCTGATGAGGTTATGCACGAGCGCGTTGATACTACGATTGATAGAATTTTGTCTTTGCAGCCTGAAAATGTATTAGAAATTGGGTGTGGTACCGGATTGTTGATGTATCGTATTGTGCCGCATTGCAAAAACTTTGTAGGCACCGATTTATCCAGTGTGGCCTTAAAACGACTTGAAGATTCAAAGTCTTCTGTCAAAATCAACGGCCTGAAAGATGTTACATTGTTGCAAAAAATGGCTGATGATTTTGAAGGCTTTGAGACAGATACTTTTGACACATTGGTCATGAATTCGGTAGTACAATATTTTCCGAGTATTGACTATCTTTTGCAAGTATTGAAGGGTTCCTTTACTGTTGTCAAAACAGGGGGTTCTATTTTTATTGGGGATGTCCGCAGCCTACCCTTGATAAAAGCCTATCATGCTTCGGTACAATTTTCTAAAGCTGAAGATTCGGTGACACAGCTTGAATTGGAGCAACACATTCGTAAGCAGATGGTACAAGAGCAAGAGTTGGCCATTGCGCCCGCTTTCTTTATCGCGCTGAAAACGCATTTCCCACAAATCAGTCATGTTGAAATTCAGCCAGAACACGGTGTTTTTCACAATGAAATGACACGCTTTCGCTACGATGTCATTTTACATTTAAAAGAAGGAGAGAACAGGAAAGAAGAAAGGGAGCTTGCGTGGTTGGATTGGTCAGAAAAGCCATTGAGTTTATCGGATATTCGTCAGCGGTTAGTTGAGAAACAGCCGCCCTATTTGGCATTGCGTCATGTGGCTAATGCGAGGCTTTCAACAGAAAATAAGGTATTGGACTGGTTAGTCAATGCAGCCAGTACAGAAACGGTGGCTCAATTGCGAGATTCCTTGTCAACTTTTGAATCGAAAGATGTTGATCCAGAAAAACTTTGGCAATTAACTCAAGAATTACCTTATGACATTCATATCAATTGCTCGGTAGATAGAACAGATGGCAGCTATGATGTCATATTTAGACATCACGCTTCAAGAGAAAACTACTCATTGGTTTTCGAGCCCATTATCCATTCGCTCTCAAAGCCATTACCGATTACTCCCGATTGGAATGAGTACACTAATAATCCGTTGCAAGAGAAATTTACGCGCAAACTCTTGCCACAATTGCGTGGTTTTCTGAAAGAAAAACTCCCTCAACACATGATACCCACTGATTTTGTGTTCTTGGAAACTTTTCCACTCATGCCTAATGGCAAAGTGGATCGTGAGGCATTGCCAGCCCCTGATACGTCCAGAAATATTTTGACCGAAGGTTATATTGCTCCTAGCAATCCTATTGAGGAAGGTTTAGCCACTATTTGGGCTGAAGTACTCGGATTGGAAAAAATTGGCATTCACGATAATTTCTTTGAATTAGGTGGGCATAGTCTCAAAGCAACGCAAGTCATTAGCCGTATTCACAAGGACTTAGGGATTGAAATAGCGGTGCGCGATATGTTCAACTTGCCCACCATTGCTGAATTAGCTATTGAAATGAATACAGGGAGTACTACGGACTATCTTGACATTGAACGTATCCCTGATGCAGTACATTATCCCATATCTCATGCCCAACGGCGTTTATGGGTACTGGCGCAAATGGAAGGAGGGAGTGCAGCTTACCACATGGCTTCAGCCCTACTTTTAAAAGGTAAGATAGAACAGGTGGCTTTTGAACGTGCTTTTATAACCTTGGTAGAACGCCATGAATCTTTGCGGACAACTTTTATCAGTGTAGAAAATGAACCTCGACAACAGATTCACTCCCAAATAGAGGCACAAATGGGTTTTGTGGACTTAACAACTGAGGTTAATCCACAACAACGCGCCGAAGAATTAGCCCTTGAAGATACCCATACCGAGTTTGACTTAGAAAACGGGCCACTTATTAGAATGTCCCTGTTGAAATTAGCGGATAATCAATTTGCATTATTATCTAATATGCACCACATCATCTCTGATGGTTGGAGCCTAGATGTGTTATCGCGAGAATTTCTCCAGTTATACGTTGCTTTTTGCCAAAATCAAGATCATTCACTTCCCGACTTGCGTATCCATTACCGAGATTATGCACATTGGCAAAACAATTTACTACAAAGTGATACTGTCACTGTTCATCAGAATTATTGGCACGAAAAACTCGCAGGTGAAATGCCGGTTTTAAATTTACCGACTGATTTCCCGCGTCCTCCCGTCAAAACTTACAATGGTAAAAAATTATCTTGCCTTTTAGCAACACCATTGCCTGATTTACAGAATTTTAATCGCCAACACAACGTCAGTTTATTTATGACGCTAGTCGCCTTGGTGAACGTGTTGTTTTATCGCTATACTGAGCAAAAAGATATTATTGTTGGTAGTCCAGTAGCGGGACGAGATCATGCAGATTTAGAAAATCAAATTGGCTTTTATGTTAACACGTTGGTGTTGCGTTCACAAAACCAAAGTGAGATGTCCTTTGCTGATTTTTTACAACAAATCAAAAGTACCACGCTCGAAGCGTATGAGCATCAAATCTATCCATTTGACCGTCTAGTACAAGATTTGAATTTGCACCGCGATGTGAGTCGTTCACCACTATTTGATGTCATGGTAGTGATGCAAAATATTGAATCTGTTGATTTTTCATTGGAAAATATACAATTCAGTCCTTTATTGACAAAAGGGGGTACGAGTCAATTTGACCTCACTTTAAGTTTTGAAGAACGACACGATGGGTTACACACAACAATTTGGTATAACACCGATTTGTTTTTAGAAGAGAGAATAGTTCGACTGACTCAACATTTTGAAACGTTGGTTGCCAGTATTTTAACGGATGCCAATCAACCCATAGCACGTTTAAATATCCTGCCAAAACCGGAGCAGCAAAAACTACTTTATGAATTTAATGGTACCACAACAAATTATCCTCGTGATAAGAGCCTTATAGACTTATTTGTAGCACAGGCTTCAATTACAGCAGATGCGGTAGCGGTTACTTTTGAAACTCAACAACTGACTTACAGTGAGTTAAACGCCAAAGCCAACCAACTTGCTCATCATCTGATAGAATTAGGCATTGGTGCGAATGTGTTAGTCGGCTTATGCGTGGAACGTTCTTTAGAAATGGTGGTGGGCATACTGGGAATTCTTAAAGCGGGCGGTGCTTATGTACCATTAGACCCAACTTATCCGGCTGAGCGTTTGGCTTTTATGTTGGAAGATTCACAAGTACCCATTTTGTTAACGCAACAGAAATTGGAGATTGGAAACTGGAAATCGGTTGTTGAGAAAAAAATCCAAGTCGTTTATTTGGACAGTGATTGGCCAAAAATCTGTGATAATTTCATCAATGCACAATTACCAATGCCCAAACCTGAAGACATTGCTTATGTGATTTACACATCAGGCTCTACTGGTAAACCCAAAGGCGTTTTGGTAACTCATGCTAACGTAGCCCGTCTGTTTTCAGCGACACAATCTTGGTATCATTTTAACGAAAAAGATGTCTGGACTCTTTTCCACTCTTATGCCTTTGACTTTTCAGTTTGGGAGTTGTGGGGCGCGCTCCTTTATGGAGGCCGTCTTGTTGTTGTCCCTTATTTAATAAGCCGCTCCCCAGAAGCCTTTTATGATTTGGTTGACAGCGAAGGTGTCACTGTACTTAATCAAACACCGTCGGCGTTTCGTCAACTTATTCAAGTTGACAAAAGTTCTGATGTTGCAAAACCACTGAATTTACGTACAGTCATCTTCGGGGGCGAAGCCTTGGATATACCAAGTTTACGACCTTGGTTTGAACGACACGGTGATCAAAAACCACAATTGGTTAATATGTATGGTATCACGGAAACCACTGTACATGTCACCTATCGCCCATTGAGTATCGCCGATTTGAAGAGTCAGGGCAGTGCGATTGGTTGTGCTATTCCAGATTTACAGGTTTATATATTAGATCAGTATGGACAGCCTGTACCTATTGGTGTGCCTGGTGAATTGCACGTTGGTGGTGCGGGCTTGGCACAAGGCTATCTTAATCGCCCTACATTGACAGCCGAAAAATTTATTCTATTGACAATGGCTCATGATCTGTTAGAATGCCGTTTGTATAAAACAGGTGATTTGGCGCGTTATCTCTCAAACGGTGATATTGAATATCTTGGTCGTATTGATAATCAAGTTAAAATTCGTGGGTTCCGCATTGAATTAGGTGAAATTGAAACAGTGCTGACAGCGCATCCTGCTGTGCAAGAGAGTATCGTGATGGCTCAAAAACAAACCGATGATGCCCGCTTGATAGCCTATTTGAATGTGACTGACCAAAATCCTAACATAGATGAGTTGCGCCGTTTTCTGACAAAAAAATTGCCGGACTATATGGTACCAGCTACCTTTGTGATGTTAGAGGCATTTCCACTGACACCGAGCGGTAAGGTCGATATTCGCGCATTACCCGTGCCGGATCAAACAAGGCCAGAGATGGAAACCACATACATTGCCCCGCAAAGTGAGTTAGAGCGTGTACTGGCTACGGTGTGGCAAGAAATGCTTGGCGTGGAAAAAGTCGGTATCCAAGATAATGTATTTGATTTGGGAGCACATTCAGTGCTGATTATTGAAGTGCGTAAAAAATTAAAGGAAATCCTCAATAAGGATATTCCTGTGGTACAGTTGTTTAAGTATCCGACCATTGGTGCGTTGGCTGAATATTTCAGTCAAACACAAAACACGGAGGAAACCAAAACAACCACTGTACAACTTATACAAAATCGGGCTGAAAAACGACAGGCTGCTCAAAAACGGCGTAAACAAAACAGATAATAACCTTTCATCAGACCAGCCAGGTTTCCAAAACCTGGCAGGTCTTAATATAACAACGTCACCAGATAAAATGGATAAAACCAGTGTTGTTATAAGAAATTATGTAGCCAGCTCTATGGCAACGGCTTTAATTCCCGTACCTTTACTAGATTTGGTTGCCATCTCAAGTCTTCGGCTAAAAATGCTGAAAGCATTGGCAATTTTATATGGCATCGAATTTTCTAGAAAAATTGGTGATTTTCTTATAACTACTTTGTTAGGCGGCATAATGCCACTTTCTATAATCAGTCCAATAGCCAGCACACTTAAAATAATACCTGGTATCGGTCAAACATCTGGCATGCTTACTCTACCAATTCTTGAGGGAGCTGCCACTTACGCAATTGGAAAAATATTTGTGCGACATTTTGAGTCTGGCGGTACCTTGCGTGATTTTGATCCGAAAAAAGCCAAAAAAAGTTTTGCTTCTGAATTTAAAGAAGGACAACGTGTCGCGGCTGAATTGAATAAAAAATAGAATAAATAACCATTAACTACATAAAATGAATGATATTTCAGAACACATTGCCATTATCGGCATGACGTGTCGGTTTCCTAAAGCACGGAATATTGATGAATTTTGGCAAAATCTCCGTGAGGGTGTTGAATCCGTTTCATTCTTCACTCATGAGGAATTAGCCGCCCAAGGTATTGAACCAGCCATATTGAATGATCCCAATTATGTGAAAGCACATGCTGTATTGGAAGACATCGACTTGTTTGATGCGTCATTCTTTGATTTGACCCCTAAAGAAGCTTCAATAACAGATCCACAACATCGTCTTTTTTTGGAATGTGCTGCCGAGGTTTTAGAAAGTAGCGGCTATAATCCTGATACTTATTCCGGCAAAATTGGTGTTTACGCTGGTGCAGGTATGAGTACCTATTTGTTGAACAATTTGGTATCCAATCCTGATGTTATTCAAACTGTGAGTAGTTTTCAGCTCTTAATGGGCAGCAATAAAGATTTTATGCCCACGCGCGTTTCTTACAAATTGAACTTAAAAGGCCCCAGTATTAATATCAGTACCGCCTGTTCCACTTCTCTGGTTGCGGTGCAGATGGCTTGCCAAAGTTTATTGGATTATCATAGTGATATGGTATTGGCAGGGGGGGTTGGTATACAAGTACCACAAAAACAAGGATACTTATATCAGGAAAGTGGTATTAGTTCGCCAGACGGTCATTGTCGTGCTTTTGATGCCAAGGCAAAAGGCACTGTCAGCGGTAACGGTGTTGGCATTGTAGTACTCAAGCGTTTAGAAGATGCCCTTGAGGACGGTGACTATATTCATGCCGTCATCACGGGATCGGCTGTAAATAATGATGGTGCGGCCAAAGTGGGTTACACCGCGCCCAGCGTTGAGGGCCAAACCGAAGTAATTGCCGAAGCACAAGCCATTGCCAAGGTTGATCCTGAAACACTCTCTTATATTGAGACGCATGGTACTGGCACCGCGTTGGGTGATCCTATTGAAATAGAAGCTTTAACTCAAGCTTTTCGTCTTCATACCCAGAAAAAAGGTTTTTGTGCCATTGGTTCTGTAAAAAGCAATTTTGGACATCTGGACGAAGCGGCAGGTATTGCTGGTTTAATTAAAACGGTATTAGCACTCAAACACCATAAAATTCCGCCCAGTTTGCACTTTGAGCAACCTAATCCAGAAATTGATTTTGCCAACAGCCCTTTTTTTGTGAACAATACCTTGTCTGATTGGAAAAGCACTCCCCGTCGTGCGGGTATCAGTTCCTTTGGTATAGGGGGGACCAATGCCCATGTTATCATTGAAGAAGCCCCACCTCTTGAAAAATCAAGTTCTTCCCGTTCATGGCAATTGTTAATATTATCAGCCAAGACGCGCTCGGCATTGGAGACTGCCACGGCTAATTTGGCAACACACTTAAAACAGCATCCAAGTATAAGTCTAGCTGATGTTGCCTACACGCAGCAAGTTGGGCGAAAAGTCTTTAATCATAAACGTATAGTACTTTGCCAAACCGTTGAAAATGCGGTGCTGGCACTGGAGCAATCGTTAACTCCCAGCAAAGGGGAAGGGATTTTTACTAACTACCATGAGCCAAAAGAGCGGCCTATCGCCTTTATGTTTTCTGGGCAAGGAACGCAATATGTCAATATGGGTTTGGAACTTTATCAAACTGAAACCACTTTTCGAGAACAGATTGATATTTGCGCTGAAATTTTAAAGCCACATTTAAAACTTGATTTGCGTCAACTATGGTATCCCAACAATATAGAAGCTAAGGAAGCAGCATCACTTGAACAAACCGTTATCGCTCAGCCGGTATTATTTGTCATTGAATACGCGCTTGCTAAATTATGGATGTCTTATGGCATAAAGCCTCAAGCGATGATTGGGCATAGTATTGGTGAATATGTGGCTGCCTGTTTGGCAGATGTATTTTCTTTAGAAGACGCTTTAGCATTAGTAGCAACACGCGGAAAAATGATGCAACAATTGCCTCACGGTGCTATGCTCGCTGTACCGTTGTCACCAACGGAAGTAGAACCCTTCTTGGATAAAGAGCTGGATATGGCAACGATCAACGAACCTACTCGTTGTGTAGTTTCTGGTTCCATAAAAGCGATAAACGCATTTGAAAAGAATTTAAAAAATAAAGAAATAGAGTGTCGCCGTTTGCATACGTCCCATGCTTTTCATTCTGAAATGATGACTCCTATTTTAGAATCTTTTGCACAGCATGTCAAACGAGTTCAATTACAACCGCCTAAAATACCTTATATTTCTAATGTCAGTGGTACTTGGATTACACCAGAACAAGCTATTGATCCAAATTATTATGCACAACATCTACGTCAAACAGTACGTTTTGCTGATGGTATACAACAATTATTACAAGAACCAAGTCGAATTTTGTTGGAAGTGGGAGCTGGGAGAACCTTAAAAAGCTTTGTTCAACGTCATCCAGATAAAAAGCCTGAACAGGTTGTATTATCTTCAATACGGCATCCACAAGACAATCAGTCCGATGTGGCATTTTTACTGATGACATTAGGCAAACTTTGGCTGGCTGGCGTAAAAACCGACTGGGCAGGATTCTATGCTAACGAGCAACGCCACCGTTTGCCTTTGCCTACTTATCCTTTTGAACGGAAACGTTATTGGATTGAGTTGCCAAAACAACGCCAAGAAACCGCAAAGCATTGGAAAACTCCGGAGGTCTCTGCGCTACGCGACAAAAAAACAGAGATAGCTGATTGGTTTTATGTGCCTTTCTGGAAACGTTCTCCACGGATTTCCGATATTTTAGAAATCTCGGAGGTTTATAACTGGTTACTCTTTGTTGATGAATGTAACTTAGGGACTCAATTAGCGCAACGGTTGCGACAAGTGGGACAAAAAGTCATTACCGTGCAAGTGGGTACTGCATTTACACAGTTAGATGAAAATACATTTAGCCTAAACCCAGAAAGTGCTGATGAGTACCAAACCTTATTCCGTGAACTTGATGCACAGGAAAAAATGCCGAAAACCATTGTGCATTTGTGGAATATCACAACATACACTGAAACGGGCATTGAGGGAGTAAGTATTGAAGCGGTAGATAAGGCACAGTATTTAGGGTTTTATAGTCTACTCTTTTTGACCCAGGCGTTTAGCAAACAGAATGTGACCGCTGAATTGGCAATAACAGTGGTGTCAAACAATATGCAGGCGGTGTTAGGAAAAGACTTACAGTATCCTGAAAAGGCGACGCTGCTTGGCCCAGTGCGGGTGATTCCAAAAGAATATCCAAATATAAAGTGTTGTAGTATTGATATTGTTTTACCTCAAGGTGCTTTGAACACGTCGACAATAATAAATGACTTGATAGAGGACATTACTTCAAAATCTGACACACCGATTATGGCTTATCGGGAAAATGAACGTTGGATTGAAGATTTTAAACCGATTAGATTATCAAAATCTTTCAACAGGTTAAGGGAGCGGGGAGTCTATCTCATTACAGGTGGATTAGGTTCTATGGGACTCGCTTTTGCAAAATATATTGCTGAGCAGGGGGAGGCGAAACTAATTCTGACAGGCCGTTCAGACTTTCCAGCAAAAGAGGAGTGGGAGTCTTGGTTGTCTACCAAAAAACGAGAAATCACTCAGGAACCTTTGACTGTAAAACAGGAAGTTAACTTTGTCAATGAAGTTGAAGCCAGGTTAGAAAAAACGTTAGCGATAAAGGGGTTGGCTTATCACGAGGGACTTCAACAAAGCCTAGATAACTTGTGTACCAGCTTTATATATTCTTATTACTTTTCTAAGACGATAGCACTCAGTAAGGGAGAGCATTATAAGAAGGCGGAGTTAAAGACGGCATTGGGGATAATGCCACAGTTTGAGAAATTTTATAATTTCTTTCTCAATGTATTGGCTGAGGACAATTTTGTGAAGGTGGAAGGTGAGCATATAGAATTTCTCAACGTGGAGCAAGTCAAAGAGCCAGCTATTCTGAAAAAAGAATTTTACCAGAAATTTCCTCAATTTCAAGGTATCGTAAATATTTTAGAACATTGTACAACCCACTATGGAAAAGCTTTGAGCGGGGAAATAGTGCCTATCAATGTGTTATATCCTGATGGGACTCCAGGTGGTATTTTGGCACAAAATGCGGATAAGACAGCAGAATATGCTAATGATAAGCTCTATATGACGCTTTTGGGAGAGATACTTTCTGCCATTGCGGATAAAGGAAGAACTCTGAAAATATTGGAAGTTGGCGGTGGCACAGGCGGGTTGACACATTATGTATTGGAAGCTTTGAAAAATTACAAAGTTGAATACCATTTTACTGACTTGGGGAAATCATTTGTACGGAATGCCGAAAAAGAAGCATCTAAACGTGGTTTGGATGACATGAAATTCGGCTTGTTTGATATATCAAAAGACCCAGAAAAACAAGGATATAAAAAGGACTTTTTTGATATTATAATCGGATATAATGTTGTACATGCGACAAAAAACATAGAAAAAACCACAGCTAATTTACTGAAATTATTGGTGCCAAGTGGTTTAATGTGTCTGGTAGAAACCGTAAAGCAACAACGCTGGGACGATATGATTTGGGGATTGGCTGAGGGATGGTGGTATTTTGATGACAACAGAAATAATTCTCCCTTATTAAGTTTAGATAAGTGGGAACAAGTATTAAACAAGCATCCGATTGTTTCTGTTACCACTTTTCCTCAGGATGAAGAAAAGAGAAAAAAAACGGATGCTGGACTTATTATTGTTCGAGGGAGCAATAAGGGGGAAACAAATTTCAAACCATTATCATGGGTTTCCACAGACGGCAAAGCTCAAAAACTACAAAATAAAATACGGACACTAAAAGAAATAGAAAACTTAGGTTCAGAAGTTTTTGCTATTCGTGCCGATGTTTCGGATTCTGAACAAATGCAATCCGTGACTGCATGGGCAATTGAACGCTTTGGAACTATTCATGGAATAATTCATACTGCGGGGATTTTGGGACAAGGACTTACTTATACTAAAACAGTGGCAGAAACAAAAAGGGTTTTTGCCCCCAAGGTAAAAGGTACTTATCTATTGGATAAAACCTTAAAGGAAGCAAAACTTGATTTCTTCATTCTCTGTTCTTCGCTCAGTTCGATTTCACCGATTGTTGGACAAATAGATTACAGTGCTGTCAATGCCTTTCTTGATGCTTTCGCCTTTTACAATACGCATCAAAATAATATATTTACTATTTCAATTGATTGGGGGGTTTGGCAAGAACTTGGAATGATAGAACAGGCGAATATCTCTCCTGTAAAGAAACAAAAAATAGCAGATGAAATAAAAAGACAAGGGTGGTCTGACGCAGGTGTCAAGATATTTAGCAAGATTCTTTCCGGTTGCACATCGCCACATGTAATTGTCTCACCAAGAGATTTTCGTAGGGAATTGAAAACCGGACTTGAAAAGGATTTTTCCCAATACTCTAGTGTTCAGGAATTTGATATACGACATCCCTTATTTGATAAATGTGTTGTTGACGAGCTAAATCAGGAAAAGAGTTATATTGGCTATTATAACACCACTCAGTATTGGGTTCTTGATGAACACAGGCTTATGGAAAAAGCAATACTTCCCGGAACAGCCTATTTGGAAATGGTGAGAGCAGCTTTTGAAAATCACCTTTTTTCTTTATCAGAAAACTCTGTTGCCAGTCAGATTGAAATAAGGGAAGTCTATTTCATTTCTCCATTGATTTTAGAAGAAGGTGAGGAAAGAGAAGTTCGTACTATTCTAAAAAAACGGAAAGACATTGACCAAGAAATTTATGAATTTTTTGTAGTCAGCCGATTAGGGGAAGACAATTGGCAAGAACATACCCGGGGAGAAGTTAACGCAATAGCAGAAGATTTCGAGAAATATGAAATCAAGGCAATTGAAGCGGAATGTAGCGAAGAGGAAATTGTTATCACTGAGCAAGGTATCGGGGAAATAACTAAATTTGAAACACGCCTCAGAACTTATGGCCCCCGTTGGATAAATGTTAAATGGGCCAAGTTTGGTATCAATCAGGGATTAGCTCTGCTGGAATTGTCTGAGTCTTATACCAACGATATCGAGTACTATAAATTACATCCTGCTTTGTTGGATATTGCCGCAAGCTTTCTGTATGTCAAAGACAAGCAAGGTTGTTTACCGTTTTCATATAGGCGTGTGAAAATAAATGGTAATTTGCCTCAAAAAATCTACAGCCATGTCAGATACGCAGAAACAAATCAACAGGGTATGTTTAAGTATAATATTACTATCATGGATGAAATGGGAGCGGAATTGGTTGTTATCGAAGACTATACCCTGAAAAAAGTCAAGGTTGACACAGCCGTGATTCAAGAAAAAAGTCTATCCAGCCAGCGCGTCTTAATTGCCTCAAATGAGGAGATAGGGCAGCCAGTGACTTCTTCCTTCCAAGCGCATCAACGCCCTGAAGAATTGACGACGGATTATGTGGCTCCACGTAATGAGATTGAAAAAACGCTCGCCAGTATCTGGCAAGAATTGCTGGGTATTTCTCAGATAGGCATCCATGACAATTTTTTTGATTTGAATGGAGATTCCTTGCTTGCTACTCAAGTAATTTCTCGGCTCCATAAAGCCCTCAAAATAAACTTGCCCATGAGCAGTATATTTGATAATCAGACAGTGGCTACCTTAGCTAACAGTATTGAAAAGGTTATTCCAGTAGAACTAGGAATACAGCCATTTACTGACACAGCAACTGATGAAGAGGAAGGGGAAATATGAAAACAATAGAGGAATTTTTATCTGAGCTTCATAGTTTGAATATAAAACTCTGGATCGAGGATGATCGTTTGCGTTACAGAACACCAAAGGGACGATTGACAACAGAATTACTTTCCCAATTAAAAGCCCGTAAACCAGAAATATTGAGGTTTTTGCGGCATTTAAACAAAGTATTCAGTATAGAACCGATCCCTGAACAGGAATACTATGAACTGTCAAATGCACAACAACGTTTATGGGTGCTTGCTCAACTGGAGGAAGGCTCAGTAGCCTATAATGTTCCATTATATTTGTGGTTAGAAGGTCAACTGGATCGGGAGGCTTTTGAAAAAACATTGGCCCTGTTAATACAACGCCATGAATCTTTACGGACCACTTTTATCACGATTGATGGTCAACCACTGCAAAAAATTCACGATAATATTGATTTTAAAGTTCGATTAAAGGATTTAACCACTCAGGAAAACGCTGAAACAGTAGCTCAACAACTAATATATGAGGAGGCATTGAAACCCTTTGATTTGGAAAAAGGGCCTTTGCTAAAGGTTTCTTTACTGAAACTGTCTGAAAAAAATCATGTTATGCTTTTTACTATGCACCATATTATTTCGGACGGGTGGAGCATTAACGTGATAATGGGAGAATTTACCCAATTTTACGAAGCCTTTCATCATAGAAAAGCAGTTTCATTACCACCTTTGCGTATTCAATATCGTGATTATGCCTATTGGCAAAATCAGCAGTTGGAGAGTGAGAACCTTGTGTCTCATCGTGACTATTGGCACAAAAAACTCGCAGGAGACATATCTGTTTTAAACTTGTCAACTGATTTTCCACGCCCATCGCTTCAGACATTCAACGGTAATGATCTTGCTTTTGTGCTTTTGGCAGAACAAAAAAATTCGTTGCTCACTTTCTGTCGTCAACAAAATGTAAGTTTGTTTATGATATTGGTAGCTGTAGTTAAAGTGTTGCTCTACCGATATACAGATCAAGAAGATATTATCATTGGTAGTCCCATTGCCGGTAGAAATCATGCCGATTTGGAAGAACAAATTGGCTTTTACGTCAGTACATTGGTCTTACGGGATCAGATCAATGGGGAACAATCTTTTGAGACATTTTTACAACAAGTTAAACAAACTGCGGTAGCAGCCTACGATCATCAGATTTATCCCTTTGATCGCTTAGTAAACGAATTAAATTTACACAGGGATATGAGTCGTTCTCCACTATTTGACGTGATGGTGAGTCTTCAAAATGCCAGCGGTGAGTTAGAACGGTCTGTTGAAGGTCTCCTTATGCGTCCTGTTATCCTAGAATCCAAAGCCAGTAAACTGGATATAACTTTCCATTTTAAGGAAAATGAAAAAGGTTTATTTTTTAGTATTGAATACAACACCGATCTTTTTTTAGAAGATCGTATTAAAAGGATGGGCAACCATATTAATGTGTTGATTGAAAGTATTTTAGTGGATGCTCATCAACCTATAAGTCAATTGAATATCCTTACGAAGGCTGAAAAAAAGCAACTTTTTTATGAATTTAATGACACAGTAGTCGCATATCCCCATGAAAAAACACTGATTGATTTGTTTGAAATTCAGGTAGAAAAAACACCTAATGTAGTAGCTATACAATTTGAAAATCAAAAACTGACCTATAAAGCGTTAAACAGCCGTGCTAATCAACTTGCCCATTACTTGCAAAATTTAGGTGTGGCAGCAAATGGGTTAGTGGGAATTTATGTCGAGCGTTCTTTAGATATGCTTGTAGGATTACTGGGTATTCTCAAAGCGGGGGGAGCTTATGTGCCATTAGACCCTATTTATCCTCAAGAACGTTTGGCTTTTATGTTGGAAGACTCTCAAGTATCGGTATTATTGACGCAAGAAAAGTTGGGTATTGCTGATTGGGCATTAAAAATAAATGATAAGGTAAAAATCGTTTATTTGGATACCGATTGGGCAAAAATAAATGATGATAACCTATTATCGGTTACTAACGAAGCGTTGCCAATAACCAAGCCTGATAATTTAGCGTATGTGATTTATACTTCTGGTTCTACGGGTAAGCCTAAAGGCGTACAAATTACTCATAAGTCGTTGTGTAATTTCTTAATTTCTATGCGTCAACAACCTGGCTTGACAGCGGAAGATGTGCTTTTAGCCGTTACAACGCTTTCTTTTGACATCGCAGCATTGGAACTTTACTTGCCACTGATGACTGGGGCAAAAATCGTATTAGCCAGTCCTGAAGTGGCTGCTGACGGGTCACAGTTATTAGAACAATTAGATAAATGTGGTGTAACCGTTATGCAAGCGACCCCCGCTACGTGGCGTTTGCTGTTGGCAGCAGGATGGGAGGGTAGTGAGCAACTGAAAATTCTTTGTGGTGGCGAAGCATTACCTGGAGAATTGGCTTTACAATTGCTGAAAAAAAGCCGCGCCGTTTGGAATATGTATGGGCCAACTGAAACGACTATTTGGTCAACAACTTATCAGGTACAAGCTGAAGCTGGTACTCTAGAGGCAGTCTCTATCGGTCATCCCATCGCCAACACACAAGTATTTATTTTAGATAGCACACTCAAGCCACTTCCTATTGGGGTGCAAGGTGAATTACATATTGGTGGCGCTGGTTTAGCCAAAGGCTATCTTAATCGGCCAGAATTGACTGCGGAAAAGTTCATAAATCCAGAAAACCTCCAAAATTTTAAAAACCTTGGAGGATTAACACGCCTTTATAAAACAGGTGATTTAGCGTGCTATCTCCCTGATGGCAACATCGAATATCTTGGACGTATCGATCACCAAATTAAACTCCGTGGCTTTCGGATTGAGTTGGGAGAAATTGAAGCGGTGCTGCACGAATATCCATCGGTGCGTGAAGGCGTGGTTATTATTAGAGAAGATACACCAGAAGATAAGCGGTTAGTCGCTTATGTTGTGTATTCTGATAAGATGCAGCAAAATAGCCCTAGCGAGCTACGCAACTTTCTCAAAGAAAAGTTACCCGATTATATGTTGCCAGAAGTTTTTATGCCATTGGACGCTTTACCTTTAACACCCAATGGTAAAGTGAATCGCAAGGCATTACCGGTACCAGAGCAAACTAGACCAGAGTTAGAAATCATTTATACACCTCCCCGTAATGAGATGGAACAAAAAATAATCTCTGTGTGGCAAACAGTGTTAAATGTAGAAAAAGTGGGCATTTATGATAACTTTTTTGAATTAGGCGGGCATAGCCTAAAGGCGACTAAAGTCATTTCCAAAATGCAACGAGATATGGGTATTAATGTTAAATTGCTTGATATCTTTCGCCAACCCACTGTCGCTGAATTAGCTGAATTGGCTAAAGACAGAGACCAATCCGTCTATGCTGAAATTAAACCTTTGGAAGCATCATTATTGGAAAATAAACCGTCACAAGATAGCGTGATGACGGCTGAAGAATTAGAAATGTTATTAGAGGATTAAACAGATTATGACAACATTGGAAGAACTTAAACGCCGTGCTAAAGCAGGTGATATGGAAGCTTTGCAAACCCTGCGGGAAAGTGGTTTTTTTAAGAAAAAGAAGGTAGCCAAAGAGGGTTATGCGGTTTCTCATGCTCAGAAACGCTTGTGGATTTTAGATCAAATGGAGGAAAATTCGGTTGCCTATAATATCCCAGGTGCGATCCGGTTGGAGGGAATACTGGATACTAAGGCTTTCAAAAGAGCATTGGAATCTGTGGTAGCACGGCATGAATCGTTACGCACCACTTTTTCTAATGTCGGTGGCGAACCTCGTCAAATGATCCATGATGAAAGCAATTTTCTGCTTGAAGAAATAGAACTCAGCCTTGAGAGCGATGCTGAAAAAATCGCACGAGAATATGCTTTGCAAGAAGCAACTGCTCCCTTCAATTTGAGCAAAGGTCCATTGCTGCGTGCCAAACTGTTGAAGCTGGCTGAAAACAAATACGTTTTTCTATTCAATATTCATCATATCGTCTGCGATGAATGGTCAATAGGTGTGTTAGTACAAGAATTAATGGCCCTATACGCTAATAATCCATTACCACAGCTTCCCATTCAGTATAAGGATTATGCGGCTTGGCAGAATGCACAGTTAGCAGAGAGTCAATCTGAACCACATCGTGAATACTGGCATCAAAAACTGTCAGGTGATCTCCCTGCGCTTAATTTGCCAATAGATTATCCTCGTCCTGCCGTGTTAACCTTTGCAGGTGAGACGTTATCCATCACTTTAGAAAATACGCCAGTCAATGCGCTTAAAAAAATAAGTTTAAAATACGGTGCCAGTTTGTTTATGAGCTTAGTAGCAGTGCTCAAAATACTTTTGTACCGTTATACAGGACAAGAAGACATTATTATCGGCACTCCCATTGCTGGTAGGGAGCATCCTGACCTAGAAAACCAAATTGGCTTTTATGTCAATATGTTAGCATTGAGGGATACCATAAATGGGAGTGATTGTTTTACGGATATTCTGAAAAAATCTAAGCAATCGGCAGAAGAATCTTATGAACACCAAATTTACCCCTTTGATAGGTTAGTGAATGAGTTAGATTTGGCACATGATATGAGTCGTTCTCCCTTGTTTGATGTAGTGGTTACTCTTCAAAATGATGAACCACTCGCATTTCGTCTGGGTGATGTTAAGGTTTCTGATTTTGACACCCCATTCAACGTGGCAAAATTTGACTTAAGTTTTCTTTTCGTCGAAACGAATAACACACTCCAACTGGGCATAAACTACAATACTGATATTTTTCATTTTGAAACCATTAATCGAATGGCAGAACATATTGAGCAACTGATGCTGAGTATTGTTGATCATGTTGACACGCCTATATCAACTTTAAATATTTTATCTAAAACCGAAAAACAACGCTTATTGGTTGAATTTAATAATACCACAACTGATTATCCTTTCGATAAAACTGTTGTAGCACTTTTTGAGGAAAATGTTGAAAAAAACCCCGATGCGATTGCTATTGTGTTTGAAAAACAACATTTGACATACACGGCTTTAAACCAGCAGGCCAACCAACTGGCACATTACCTACAAACCCTCGGTGTCAAACCAGAAGTGTTGATTGGCCTCTGTATAGAACGTTCCTGTGAGATGGTAATAGGACTGCTGGGGATTCTCAAGGCCGGAGGCGCATACCTGCCGTTAGATCCGGCTTATCCAGTAGCGCGTCTCATGTTTATGTTAGAAGATGCGGATGTTCCAGTGTTGTTGACCCAATCCAGCTTAGTCGAAAAGTTGCCTTCGCACCAAGCACAGATGCTTTGTTTGGATACGGAGGGAGATAGGTTTTCTCAGTTGAGTTTAGATAATCCGGTCAGTGGAGTTGGGCCTGAAAATTTAGCTTATGTGATTTATACATCAGGCTCAACAGGAAAACCTAAAGGTGTAGCAGTTTCTCATCAGGCAATCAATCGTCTCGTATTGAATACTAACTATATACAATTAGAACAATCCGATAAAATCGCTCAAGTATCAAATATTTCTTTTGATGCTGCTACTTTTGAAATATGGGGTGCGCTCCTTCATGGAGCTCGGTCTGTTGTGATTAATAAAGATATACTATTATCGCCCCATGAATTTTCCCTTCACCTTCGCGAACAAGAAATTAACGTTCTTTTTTTAACAACAGCCTTATTCAATCAGTTAGCTCGAGAAGTTCCTAATGCTTTTAATTCAGTACGAGATTTACTCTTTGGAGGCGAAGCGGTTGAACCTAGATGGGTTGCCAAAATACTCGAAAATTCTCCCCCTAAAAGATTACTACATGTTTATGGCCCTACTGAAAATACAACATTTACAACTTGGTATTTTGTGGAAGAAGTACCAAAAGGAGCGACTAACATACCAATTGGAATTCCAATTGCCAACACTCAAGTCTACATTTTAGATAATGATCTCCAACCTGTTCCCATTGGAATTTCAGGTGAACTACACATTGGCGGTGTAGGACTTGCTCTGGGTTATCTTAAGCGTTCAAAGTTAACCGCTGAAAAATTTATTCATAATCCTTTTGCCGAAAATTCCGATGCACATCTTTACAAAACGGGTGACTTAACTCGCTATCGACCAGATGGCAATGTTGAGTATTTGGGTAGAATTGACAATCAGGTAAAAATTCGTGGATTTCGTATTGAACTAGGCGAAATTGAAGCGGTCTTAGCACAATATTCTATTGTACAAGAAAATGCCGTCATGCTTCATTATGATACTTCACACGATAAGCAGTTAGTTGCTTATATAGTCACAAAATCAGAAGAACCCTTCAATGATCGTGAATTACGTGCTTTCCTGAAAGAAAGGTTGCCTGATTACATGATACCGTTAGCTTTGATACCACTTGAAGCAATGCCACTGACTCCAAACGGTAAAATAGACCGCCATAAGCTTTCTCAATTAGGGGTAAACTATTATCCGTTATCAGAAGAAACTTTTATTGCACCTCGTACACCAGAAGAGGAACAGTTAGCTGAAATTTGGGCAGACGTTTTGGGTATAGAAAAAATAGGTATTCACGACAATTTTTTTGAACGGGGTGGACATAGTTTGAAAGCCACTCAGATGATGTCGAAAGTTTACAGTGATATGGAGGTTAAAATCGGGTTACGGGAAGTGTTCAGTACACCAACACTCGCAGAGTTGGCAGAACTGATAGACAGCAAGAAACCCACCGTTTTTGTCCCCATTGCGCCTCTCCCTAAAACAAAACATTATGCCGCCTCAAATGCACAACGCCGCCTTTGGGTTTTAGAGCGAATGGGTACTGACATCGCTGCGTATAATATAACCTGTGTCAATTTATTGGCAGGCCAACTAAATATTGATGCGTTTGAAAAATCTCTGCAAACATTGGTTGCCCGACATGAATCGTTGCGAACCACGTTTATAGAATTGAATGAAGAACCGCAACAAAAAATTCATCAAACGGTTGAATTTAAAATAAAATTAGTAGATTTAACCACAGAAGAAAATCCAGAAAAATCTGCACAATTACGAGTGAACAAAGAGGCTGCTAAGCCTTATAATTTGGAAAAGGGACCACTATTCAAAGTCAAACTTTATCGCCTTGATGATGAACGCCATGTATTTTTGTTTGGTATGCACCATATTATCAGTGATGGATGGTCTTTGGAAGTTTTTATCAAGGAACTGTTAGCGTTATATAATGCTTTTGTGGATAATAAAGAAAATCCACTGCCACCATTACGGATTCAATATAAGGACTATGCACAGTGGCAAAATAACCTGTTAACGGATACTAAAGCGAATAGTCACCATGCTTACTGGTTGGAACAATTTTCAGGAGAAATTCCGGTTTTAGACTTGCCAGCAGACTCACCACGTCCTTTGGTGCAAACATTTCAAGGTGGAGTGCAAACGTTTTCTCTGTCACCACAGACGACTGATAATTTAAGAAAACTAAGCCATGAACAGGGAGCAAGTTTCTTTATGACGCTGCTTAGTTTTGTCAAGCTACTTATGTATCGTTATACCGGACAGGAAGATATTATTATTGGCTCTCCCGTGGCTGGCAGAGAACATCCTGATTTAGCCAACCAAATTGGTTTTTATGTCAATATGTTGGCTTTGCGAGACACTTTACAGGCACAAGATAATTTTGTGTGTGTATTGGAAAAAATCAAGAATACGGTCACCAATGCATTTGAACACCAAATTTACCCGTTTGATCGTTTAGTTGAAGAGTTAGAAATTAAACGGGATATGGGACGTAATCCGTTGTTTGATGTGGCTGTCAGTTTGATGCAAAGTATCAACAGTACGGATTCTGATTTTTCTGCTATCAAGGTATCACCTTTTGAGATTGAAACGCCTGTCAGTAAATTTGATTTGACCTTTTACTTTAGCGAAATGGCAGATAATAGCTGTGGAGTAGGTATTGAATATAGCACTGATTTGTTTTCGCCGGAACGTATTGAACGAATGGCAGCACATTTCTCTGAATTGGTTAATAGTGTTCTTGATGCACCCAATCAGCCTATTGGTCATCTCAACATACTCCCTCAATGGGAACGGCAAAAGGTTTTAGTCGAATTTAATGAAACCTATTCTGACTATCCACGCGATAAAACAATTGCTGAAGTCTTTGAAACACAGGTTGAAAAAACGCCCGATAATCCGGCTGTGATTTGTGGAAAGACAGTATTGACTTATCAGGCTTTAAATCAAAAAGCCAATTGCGTTGCCCTGTTATTGAGAGAAAAATATCAGATAGAATCTGAAGAATGTATTGCGGTGCTTTTGGATCGTTCAGAATGGACAGCGGTAGCATTAGTCAGCATCCTGAAAGCGGGAGGTGCTTATGTGCCTATTGACCCTGCTTATCCACACAACCGTATCACATATATTTTGAAGGATACAGATTGCCGCATTGTGCTTTCCGAAGAAAAACACATTACGGGCGTGTTAGCGGATATTCCAGACATTCAAGCAATAGCACTTAAAACATTTGATGAGGTGGTTTGCTCGAATCTTAAATCTGTTGGCAACGCCTTGAATCTTAAATCCGTTGGCAATGCCTCGAATCTTGCTTATGTGATTTACACATCGGGATCAACTGGCCTTCCAAAAGGTTCGCTCATTGAACAAAAATCGGTGTTGCGGTTAGTTTTAAATACTAATTATATAGATATTAACGAAGATGACCGAATTTTACAAACAGGATCATTGGCTTTCGATGCTTCAACTTTTGAAATATGGGGTTCGCTATTAAATGGTGCCTGTTTATGTCTGCCCTCTGATGACGTGCTGTTAGAAGCTGAGGAACTGAAGCACTTGATGACTCACCACGGCATTACCACTATGTTCCTGACCACTGGGCTTTTTAATCAATTCGTGGAAGCAGATATGAGTCTTTTTAAAGACTTGAAAACACTGCTGATGGGTGGGGAAAAAGTATCAGTCCGTCACGTCAACTTATTACGGGAAACTTATCCAACAGTGGGGCTAAAACATGTCTATGGTCCCACCGAAAACACCACTTTTACCACTTACTATCCAGTTAAAGAACATTGTGATAATGATGCACCTATTGGTGCGCCTATTGCCAATTCAACAACTTATATTATAGGTACGCATAATCAACCAATGCCTATCGGAGTGCCAGGCGAGATTTGCACAGGTGGCGATGGCTTAGCGCGAGGTTACTTAAACCAACCTGAATTGACTGTTGAAAAGTTTGTGTCCAATCCTTTTAAAGCCAACGAGCAACTTTACAGAACTGGTGACTTGGGATATTGGTTGCCAGAGGGCAATATTGCTTTCATCGGACGCATTGATAATCAAGTCAAAGTGCGTGGCTTCCGTATTGAGCCAGGTGAGATTGAAGATCGATTACTACGGCATATTAACGTGAAGGAAGCTGTAGTGATTACCAGAGAAACTACTGTAGGCACAAAAGAACTCATCGCCTACGTGTCAAGCGATGAACTTTTGACAGCTACCGAATTGCGTTCACATTTGGCCGAAACCTTACCCAATTACATGATACCTGCCCATATCGTGCGACTGGACAAATTACCACTAACCGTTAATGGTAAAGTGGACAAACGGGCATTACCGACACCGGAAACCACAGAATCTGAACTAAGTACTACATACATTGCCCCACGCAACGATGAAGAAAAAATCTTAGCCAACATTTGGGAAAGTGTGTTGGGCCAAAAACCGATTGGCCTTCACGACAATTATTTTGAACTTGGTGGTGATTCTATTAAAGCCATTCAAGTTTCAAGCCGTTTGATGCGCGATGGTTGGAAAATGGAAGTGAGAGATTTATTCCATAATCCCACGATTGCCGAACTTGCGCCCCAGTTACGCCAAACAAAGACTCAACAAGAAAAACAAGAAGTTGTTGTTGGTCAAGTGCCATTAACTGCGATTCAACAGTGGTTTTTTGCTAATCATAGTGGCGATTTGCACCATTTTAATCAGGCCCTATTTCTACGCAGCCAAGAACAGCTTGATGAAAACAAAATACGGAACGTTTTGCAAAAACTGCAAGAACACCATGATGCACTGCGGATAACTTACCAAAAAACCTCCGAGGTTTCAGAAACCGCTATCTTGCAGAACAATGCCGGACTTGATTATCCCTTAAGTTTTGAAGTGGTTGATTTAGCCGAAAAAGAGAATGAAATAACCGCGTTGGAATCACATGCAAACAGCGTACAAGCCAGTTTAGTTCTCGAAAAAGGGCCATTAATGAAGGCCGTCTTGTACCAATTAACAGCAGGGGATCGACTGTTATTAGTTATTCATCATCTGATTGTTGATGGAGTATCATGGCGAATTATCATTGAAGATATTGAACAAGGCTACCGCCAAGCCATTGATGGCGATGAAATTCGTTTTGATGCAAAAACAGTCTCATTCAAACACTGGGCAGAAGAAGTACAACGCTACGCCACTTGCAAGGCACTCTTACAAGAAAGTACCTATTGGTCATCGGTATTAGAAGAAACTATTGTCACCCCTTTGCCTAGAGATTTTGAGTCAGAAGAAAATATTTACGGAGATTGCCAATCAACCTCAATCAGTTTTTCTGAAAGTGAGACACACTCTTTATTGACAGGTACTCATCACGCTTATCACACGGAAATCAATGATATTTTGCTGACTGCATTGGGCCGCGCTTTGAAACGTTGGCACGATGGCGATGCAATATGGATAACAATGGAAGGACATGGGCGAGAAACACTGGAAAAAACCTTAGATGTTAGTCGAACTGTGGGCTGGTTTACCAGTATGTATCCCTTTTTGCTGAAAGCCTTGGGAGATGATATCGGTTATCAAATCAAATCAGTGAAAGAGGCGTTGCGGCAAATTCCTAGTAAGGGAATCGGTTTTGGTATCCTTAGCTACATCACACCTGCTTCAATTCTCAAAGAAACTCAATCTACGATTCTTTCCAATGGAATAAAGGAAAATTCGCAATTAAGTTTTAACTATTTAGGACAGTTTGATGAAAGTGGTGATAGCGGTTTTTTTGGATTTGCCAATGAATCATCAGGACAAGTTATTAGCCCTCGTTTGCAGCGTCATCACGATTTAGATGTAGGTGGTATGATTGCAGATGGTCAATTAAACTTGTCTATTCTTTTTAATCCTAAGCGACATCTATCAGAAACAGTTGAAAAATTACTGACAGATTTCAAAGAAGAACTATTAGCGGTTGTTGAACATTGTCAAAACCAATCAGTAGGTGAAAAAACGCCGGGCGATTTTACGATTCCAACATTATTCTCGCTTGATGAATATGATACTTTTCTCAAAACTAATGCTTGGAAAGCTTCACAGATTGATGATATTTATCCGTTGTCACCAATGCAGGAAGGTTTGTTGTTTGAATCACTTTATAATACGGATTCTACTGCTTATTTTATTCAAACCAGCTATCGCCTAAATAGTACTTTGCAATTAGAACAATTTAAGCAAAGTTGGTATGAGTTAAGTCGTCGCCATGCAGTGTTGAGAACTGCTTTTATCCATGAAAATGTTTCTCGTCCTCTACAAGTCGTTTTTAAAGATAGAGTACCTGAAATAGTTGTGATAGATTGGCGTGATGTTACTGAAGTTGAGCAAAATGCACGTCTTGAAACCTATATTGAACAGGATATAAAGCGCGGTTTTGATTTTCAAGACGATGCTTTGATGCGAATAGCCATCTTAAAACTTGGGAATACGATGTATCAAGTTGTGTGGAGTCATCATCATATTCTGTTTGATGGTTGGTGTCTTGGTACGCTTTACAAAGAATTTAATGCTATCTATAGTGCGCTTCTCCAAAACGATAAGCCTCAGTTGCCTGCCCTACCGCCTTATAGTGACTACATTGGCTGGTTAGAAAAACAAAATCTTGAGAGTGCGAAAGATTTCTGGTCTCATTATTTGTCTGGATATGAGCAATTGGCAACACTACCAAAATGGCACGCTTCTTCAAAAGAATACTTACCAAAAGAGATAACGTTTGAAATTGAGAAAACTGTCCAGTTAAAACAGCTTGCTGCTCAACAAAGTGTGACGCTCAATACGGTTATCCAAACGTTGTGGGGATTACTCCTTTCTCGTTACAATAATGTTGAGGATGTGGTATTTGGAGCGATTGTGTCAGGTAGACCATCGGCATTGAAAGGTGTAGAAGAAATGGTGGGGTTATTCATTAACGCCATTCCAGTACGAATGAAATGCCAAGCCGAACACTCTTTTTTGGAAGTTCTACAAGCGATGCAAAAGGCCTCCCTAGAAAGTGAGTTTTATCACTATTGTCCTCTGGCAGAAGTGCAGGCACAAAGCACGATAGGGCGGAACCTATTTGATCATGTATTGGTCTTTGAAAATTATCCCATAGATGATGCACTGACTCAAGAGAGTGAATCTTCTACTGAAAATACTACAGAAGTAGCAGTACATGATCGGACGCACTACGATTTCGATGTCACGATCATACCTGGTAATTTGCTTGAAATAAAATTCAGTTTCAATGGCAATGTTTATCCAGAAGAACAAATAGCAAGAACCGCAACACATTTTCAAACAGCACTCAGTCATGTGCTTGAGTCTCCAAAGCAGCCTATTGGCAATGTTCAAATTCTTCCTCAATTGGAACAACAGCAACTTGTTGATACGTTTAACAATACGACCATGGATTATCCTCGTAATAAGACTATCGTGGATATATTTGAAGAACAGGTAAAAAAACATCCAAGCCGTGTTGCAGTGATTTTTGAAAATACCCAATTAACTTATCAGATGTTGAATGTCCAAGCTAATCAGTTAGCGAATTATTTGCGTACTTTGGGCATTATACCGGAAAAACGGGTAGGTATATGCCTTGAACGATCTCAAGAAATGATAATCGGTGTTTTGGGTATCCTTAAAGCAGGAGGCGCGTATGTACCGTTAGATCCCTTATATCCCAAAGAACGTCTCGTTTTTATGCTGGAAGATTCACAAGTGTCTGTGTTATTGACTCAACAACGATTGGAATTAGGCATTGGAGATTGGTCATTAGCCATTGAAAAAAAGATACAGGTGGTTTATTTAGATACCGACTGGGCAAAAATAAATATCAACGAACAATCAGCCGTTGCTAATGATTTAGTACTAGCTGCCCAACCTAAAAATTTGGCTTATGTGATTTACACATCAGGGTCTACGGGGCAACCTAAGGGTGTCATGGTTGAACATGCTAATCTGGTTAACGCGGCGTATGCTTGGCAACAAGCTTATCGTTTGAACGAATTTGAGGTTCGCTTGCTCCAGATGGCGAGTTTGTCATTTGATGTCTTTGCCGGAGACTTGATTCGTGCCTTAACTAATGGTGGTCAGTTGATCGTTTGCCCATTTGAAATTTTACTTGAGCCGGATTTGTTTTATAAATTACTGACAAAACACCATATCAATATTTTAGAATCAACGCCTGGACTTATTATTCCTTTGATGGATTATATTCAAGAAAATAGTTTGAATATTGATTTCCTTAATTTGTTGATTATTGGTTCTGATAGTCTGCCGTTCAAACAGTATAAAACTTTGCAAGATCGATTTGGCGCACATACACGGGTCATAAACAGTTATGGTTTAACCGAAGCGACTATTGATTCTGGTTATTTTGAGGGAAAACCGTCCAACCTGACGCGAGGTATTAATACACCGATTGGAAAGCCTTTGGCAAATATCCAGTATTCTGTTTTGGACAGTAAACAACGTCTTTTACCAATTGGTTTATTTGGGGAACTTTATATTGGGGGTGAAGGAATTGCACGTGGCTACCTTAATCGCCCTGCATTGACAGATGAACGTTTTATTTCGCACCCACAAGGAAAACGCCTTTACCGAACTGGAGATATGGTTCGCTGGTTACCAGATGGAAACCTAGAATTTCAGGAACGTGTTGACAACCAAGTTAAAATTCGTGGCTACAGAATTGAATTGGGCGAAATAGAAAACCAACTTATACTTCATCCTTCAGTAAACAAAGCAGTCGTTGTGAGCTGGCTAGAAAATAGTAATGCACCAACACTTGTTGCTTATGTAGTAGTATCAAACAAATGGGATACTGCTAATACCCGTGAGTATCTGCAAGCTACTCTCCCCGATTACATGATACCTAGTTTTTTTATTAAACTGGATGAACTTCCTCTCACGCCCAATGGTAAAGTAGACAAAAATGCATTACCCGCTCCCACAGAAACTGATATTGACAGGACGACAAAATACACGGCACCGCGTGATGACCTAGAAACACAATTAGTTCACGTCTGGCAAGAGGTTTTACAGATTGAAACCATTAGCATCTTTGATAATTTCTTTGAACTGGGTGGACACAGCCTGAAAGCAATGCAGATGGTTTCAAAGATACATCAAACATTGGGGGTAAAAATTGCTTTACGGGATTTGTTTGGTTTGCCCACTATCGCTGAATTAGCCGTGCAGATAAAAACAGCAGAAAGTTCGGTTTTTTCTGGTATTGAACCTGCGCCAACTCAAGCTGATTATGATCTTTCTTATGCTCAACAACGTTTATGGTTACTGCATAAAATGGGTGGCGTAGCAAATGTGGCCTACAATATGCCATCGGCTTTTATATTTGAAGAAAAAATGGATATCGTTGCCTTAAAAAAGGCATTTGTCACATTACTAGAACGGCATGAAGCATTGCGTACCGCATTTATTGAAATTGAAGGCGAACCTAAGCAAAAGATTTATCCTCATGTCGACTTTGCAGTCAATGAAATAGATATTAGCCATGAGGCTAACGTTGATGAAAAAGCCCAACAATTAGTTGATAAGGATGCCAACATTGCTTTTGATCTCAGTAAGCCGCCATTGTTCCGAGCAACACTGGTTACATTGGGTAAAACTCGGTATGTGTTTATTTTGACGATACATCATATCATTGGTGATGGTTGGTCTGAAAATATTTTGTATCGGGAAGTTACTACCTTATACAATGCTTACCATCAAGGAATGCCAAATCCACTTAAACCCATGAGAATCCAATATAAGGATTTTGCTGTGTGGCAAAATGCCAAGGGGTTTGAGCAAGAGGAAAAATACTGGCTTACTCAACTCTCCGCAGTGCCGCCATTATTACGTTTACCTTATGATTTTTCGGAAATTGAGGAAGAACGAGATTTCCGTGGTGATATACAGTCACTAACGCTAGATGTGGATATGACGCAAGGATTACGGAAACTGGCTGTACAAAAGCAGACAACAGTTTCCAATGTTGTACTTGCTCTGTTCAAACTCCTGTTGTTTCAGTTCACCAAACAAGAAGATTTTTGTGTGGGCGTGAGTATTGCCAACCGTAATCACCCTGATATAGAAAATCTCATAGGCTTTTTCGTCAATATTCTCCCTATTCGGACCCAGTTTTCAGAAAACATGGAGTTTGATGAACTGTTACAACTGGTTATCCAAAATACTCAAGAGGCTTTTGAACATCAGGATTATCCTTTTGATTTGATGATTCAAAAACTTAATCCAACCAGAATAAATAACCGCCAACCGCTTCTGAACGTTATTTATGCGTTTCAGAACTTTCTTGATGTACATATTGATATTGGAGCTGACAAATCGGTGCTAGAAAAGGTGGGCGACTTAAATAATCCAAAAGGATTGGATGTCTCTTTCAAGACTTCCAAATTTGACTTAACGTTATTTGTGTCCGATTACGGAGACACATTGCATTTCGATATGGAATATGACACAGGGCTATTTTTACCAGCCACGATTCAACATTATCTTGCTATTTTGCAACGATTTGCCGGTATGGTGGTGGGCTGAACTTTCTATCCTTAAGTACTGAAGCACAAACTATTGCCAAAGCTAAAGCTTTGGACTCCAAAATCTTGTGCTTCAGTCCTTACTAATTATCAATCACCCAAAAATTAAAAATGAAATAATGAAATTAAGCGATTTTAACCTTCTGGACGATGACAAAGAGAAAGAGAGTCTGAATACTATCATCCAAGGCTTTAATCAGACTAAAACCGATTATCCACGCGATAAAACAGTTCATGCTCTTTTTGCGAAACAAGCAGAAAAAACACCTGATGCTATTGCCGTGATTAATGCGGAGAAAAGTCTTACCTATTGGGAATTAGAACAACAATCCAACCAACTTGCACGATTTTTAATTGACAAAGGATTGCAATCTGAAGCCTTAGTGGGTGTTATGTTGGAACAGTCTTTTGAATTAGTAGTGGCTACATTGGGAATTTTAAAAGCAGGAGGGGCTTATCTTCCTTTAGATTATGATACCCCACTCCCACGTATCCAATACATGTTGCAGGAGAGCGATGTTCATTTTCTCATTTCTGAAAAAACATTTATTAGAAATATCAATAAATTGCAGTGGGATTGTCCAGCCTTAGAAAATCTGCTTTGCTTAGATAGTGTTGATGTCTATGCTGAGATTGAGAAAGGTGGCGAATTTATGAATGAAGAGGTGTGGGATTATGTAGGACAACAAACCTTTGATGATATTTCTGGCGGTGGCTGGATGAGTAGTTATACTGGTGAATTATTGAGTCGGGAAGTCATGGACGAATATGGTGATAATATTCGTTCAAAACTCACTCCTCATTTAGATGAAAATTCACGTGTTCTTGAAATTGGTTGTGCGTCAGGCATTAGTATGTTTCGTCTTGCACCCAAGGTTAGTTTTTATTGTGGTACAGATTTGTCTAGCGAAATTTTGCGTTGGACAGAAGGAGAAATACAAAAAAAGGGACTTTCAAATATTCAACTCAAACACTTGCCTGCCCACGATATTCATCAGGTAAGTGAAAACCAGTTCCATGTAGTAATTGTTAATAGTGTGCTTCAGTGTTTTAGTGGGCATAACTATTTACGGAATGTACTTTCTAAAGCGATTGCATTGATGGATGATAATGGCTTTATCTTTCTAGGTAATGTTTGGGATCAGGATTTGAAAGAAGATTTAATTCAGTCTTTGATAACATTTCAAAAAGAACATAAGGTTAAGAATTATCGAACTAAAATTGATCGTTCTGAAGATCTTTTTATTTCTCGGACTTTTCTGGAAGATTTACGCTATGATTTTCCTGAAATAGCCGCGATTGAATACTCAACCATGTTGGGCAAAGCTAAAAGTGAACTTTCTGAATATGGCTATGATGCGATTATTCACATCAATAAAAATAGGGTTCATCAGCCAGATAAATCCCGACATAAGCATCAATTTGACCACAAGATTTTAGAGGCATACAACAATGAACCCATAGAAGAACATAGCCACGCTAATGGATTGGCTTATGTGATTTATACATCAGGTACGACTGGACAACCTAAAGGTGTGATGGTTGAACACCATTCTATTTCACGATTGGTTGTCAACACGAATTACATCCAATTAGATGCTTCTGACCGAATGTTGCAGACGGGTTCTCTTGCTTTTGATGCCTCAACCTTTGAAATATGGGGCGCGTTATTAAATGGAGGCAGCTTTTGTCGACCACCAGAACATACCGTGTTGGATGCCATCGAAATGAAGCATTTTATCCAACAATACGACATTAGCACTATGTGGCTGACTGCCAGTTTGTTTAATCAATTAGTGGATATGGACATAAGTCTCTTCAAGGGTTTAAAACATTTGCTTATTGGTGGCGAAAAGCTGTCTGTACATCATGTCAATAAAGTAAAAAAAACGTATCCCGATTTAGTGATTATCAACGGCTATGGCCCCACTGAAAATACAACTTTCACCGTTTGTCACCGTATTGAAAAGCTTTATCAACAAGATATCCCTATTGGTAAACCTATCGGCAATACGCAAGTATTGATTTTGGATACTAAGAACGCGCTTGTGCCAGTGGGGGTAGCTGGAGAAATTTGTGCGGCTGGTGATGGACTTGCTAGAGGCTATTTGAATGATCCTGTGCTGACAAAGGAAAAGTTTGTAGCCCATCCATTTGAAGCAGATAAACGTATTTATCGCACCGGTGATTTAGGTCGCTGGCTGCCTGACGGCGCGATTGAGTTTTTAGGGCGGAAAGATGAGCAAGTCAAAGTTCGCGGTTATCGCATTGAGCCTGGCGAAATTGAAAACCATCTTTTGCAACACGATTTAGTAAAAGAAGCGATTGTGATTGCCAAGGATTTTGGTCCAGATAGTAAGGAATTATTGGCTTATTTTACGCTGCAAGAAGATTTGGATGTCGATGAGTTACGTGAATACCTCAAAAATCGTTTACCTGATTATATGGTCCCTGCGTATTTCACTAAATTGGACAACTTGCCACTCACACCTAACGGTAAGGTCAATAAAAAAGCTTTACCTGCGCCTGATATGGGTCATCATAAGGCTGATGCTCACTATGAAGCCCCAAAATCGGAAACAGAAAAACAACTCGCCTTGATTTGGGAAGAAGTGCTTGGTCATAAAGGCATTGGTGTTACGGATGATTTCTTTGATATTGGTGGCCATAGTTTAAAGGTGACTAAGCTTATTGCGCTCATTCACAAGAAAATGGAAATCGAAGTGCCGTTGGCAACGGTTTTCAAAGCTTCCACTATCCGTGAATTAGCAAAACATCTTTTAGATTTGGCATCATTTGGTATAAAAGAAATTGATGAAGCGATGGTGCATTTGGGTGGGAAAACAGCAGAAAAGAGTATTTTTGGGCTTCCACCCGGTACGGGTGATGCGATAGGTTATATTCAATTAGCTGAGTTGTTGAAACCTTATAATTTTTATGGTTTCAACTTTATTGCTGCTGAAACGCGCCTAAAAGATTATGCTGATCTCATTATGAGTGTTGATGCTGATGGCCCTTATATATTGTTTGGCTATTCCAGTGGCGGTAATCTTGCCTATCATATCACCAAAGAGTTGGAAGAAAGAGGCAAGTCTGTTTCTGATATTATCATGATAGATTCTAGCCGAACAATAGAAAAAATCCAATTTCCAGAAGGCGAAGCACAACGGGTTGCAAAGCAATTTTTAAACCATGAAAGTGTTGCACCTTACCTGACTACTCCTGTTTTGAAGGAAAAAATCATTCGCCAGATTGAGTGCTATTACGCTTATATTTCAAATACAGTAGACAATGACATTGTCAATGCCAATATCCATGTGCTTACCAGTGAAGATTCTCAGGAATTTGAGAAAGATGGCACTGGACGAATTGTAGTCAGTTTACCAGGTTGGGCTAACGTGACTCGTGGCACGTTCAAAACCTATCAAGCTGAGGGCGATCATAACCATATACTCTCTTCACCACATTTGGAAACTAATATAGGTATTTTACGACAGATACTGGCTCAATCCGTTTAAACCGTTTATAAACCAATATCTTCGCCAATGTCAGAAATTGTTGTTTTGTTCATTAGGTACGATTTCCCGAAACTTTTATCACATCAGAGTTTCGGGAAATCCGCATAGCGCAATGAACGAAACAACCATCAAAAATGAACGAAACAACCATCAAATTGGCAAAGGTATTGATAAACAGAAGGGACTAATTTTGAAGATATTCCAACTGCGAGAATCTGAAGTTCGTTCTTATTCACGCGCTTTTCCTACCGTTTTTAGCACTGCCAAAGATGCCTATCTTTACGACACGCAGGGCAAACAGTATATTGATTTTCTCAGTGGGGCTGGCACTGTAAATTATGGACACAATAATGCAGTCATGAAACAAGCCATTATTGACTATTTACAAGCCGATGGTGTGGTTCATAGTTTAGATATGGCAACAGAAGCCAAGAGACAATTTCTGGAGAAATTTGAGTCTGTTATTTTGAAACCACGTAATTTGGACTATAAAATCCAATTTCCAGGACCAACTGGCACTAATGCCGTTGAGGCTGCTTTAAAATTAGCCCGAAAAATCAAAAAACGTGCTAATGTGATCGCTTTTACCAATAGTTTTCATGGTCTTTCATCAGGATCATTGTCTATTACCAGTAATAGTTTTTATCGCCATGAAGCATTTACTAATCGAACAAACGTTTCATTTGTAGCTTATGATGGCTATTTTGGGCAAGAGGTTAATACGATTGATTACCTGAGACGATTTCTTGAAGATAATAGCAGTGGTATTGATTTGCCAGCCGCTATTATTTTAGAAACCGTACAAGCCGATGGAGGCATTAATGTTGCTTCGGTGTCGTGGCTACAACAATTAGAACAACTTTGTCGAAAGTTTGATATCTTATTGATTGTTGATGATATTCAGGTAGGCAATGGACGAACTGGGCAGTTTTTTAGTTTTGAACGGGCGGGCATTCAACCAGATATTGTCACACTGTCTAAATCTCTCAGTGGATTTGGTTTGCCGTTGTCTCTGGTTTTGATGAAACCGGAATTGGATCAATGGCTGCCTGGAGAGCATACTGGCACTTTCCGAGGCAATAATTTGGCCCTCGTGACGGCAAATGAAACTCTTCGCTATTGGGAAACTGATGATTTTTCAAAGTCTATCAAACGCAAAAGCCAATTGCTTGAAAAAACATTGTTTGATATTCAGGCACGTTATCCTGAACTTAACGTACAAGTAAGAGGTATTGGCTTGATTTATGGGTTAGATATTCCTGATCCGGAAATGACGCAGGCAATTGCTGGTGAAATGTTCAAGCTGGGAGTGATCATAGAACGTTGTGGTGTTGAAGATAGAGTGTTAAAGTTTCTTCCACCTTTGATCATTGAAGAAAATGTACTCAAAACAGGGTTGGAAACAATGAACCAAAGCATCAAAGCAATCTTCAAATAAAATCTAGCTAAATTTGTTTATTTTTACTCACCCTTGCCATTATAAAAAAAAGCCCCAAGTCGAAAGGACAAAGGGCTTTTTTTAGTTAGCATTTTTATTTTATGGTAACAACTGCATGTTAGATTGGTTTCTTTCATGTCTCTTAATTTCCTGCCGTATTTTTAAACGCTATTCATTTCAAAAAATCATGATTTTTTACCAACAAACTTAAATGATTCCCAAAAAGTAGCCATTGTTGGTAATTTGATTGTTGTTACTCCCTTTAACATCAGCAAAAATTGTTTAAACCTGTTGATTTTTTTAGTTGCGTCAAAAAAATTTTCGTGACTAAATTGGTCTACCCATTTTTCAATTCTTAGGGAAATATCAAGATTTTTATCTTCATGACGTGCCATCTTCTCAGCGAAAAATTTCAGTAATCGATAAGGGTGAGTATGAGCATGTAATGCCCAAGTAACTTGGGATAATTCATAAGAAGATAACAGTAAATTGCGTCCCCTCAATTCAAACCTGATTTCATCATGCGTTAATTTGGGTAATCTTATTTTTTCCAAATCTAACCACGAGTTACCATGCATTTTACCTTTAATGAGTAGAGGTGAATGATCATGCGGCTGATTCGTTACGCACGATAATGATATGTTGATTTTATCTTTGAGATTGTCTAAATGTTTAAAAAACGCTACATCAAATTTTTGGTCAGTTTGTGAATTATTCAGTAAGTCATCAAAGTTATACATCAAAATGATGATTTTTTTACCAGTTGTTTCAAATTTGGTAATTAACTCCCAAAATTCTTTAGGGCTTTTACCTCTTTTGCCAAATTGTTTCCAAAGTGCCTCTATTAATCCCTCATAATTTTCCGTGTAATCTTTCATATCCACGAAAAGAACTTTGGTATTTCTCAATTTACTATTTTTAATGTCTTCCAAGAACCGCTTTATACCTTGTCCATCTTGGGCAACGAGATTAATTGAATTTTCTTTTTGCAATATACGAATGAAAGTGTTAGTAAAAGAAGGACGTAAGCAACGCATATTTATTTTTTCCTTTTCACTTGATGCTCAGCTTTATAACCGATTTTTTATTAAATACTGATGTTACGCAGATAGCTTCCAAACTGGAGTGCAAAATTTATTTTGCCAATTGGAATGCAAAATTCCTGATTATAACAAATTTTGGGGACACCCCCTACCCCCCCGTACACAACCCCCCGTACACAGGGGGAAGTCCCAAAATAGAAAAATTAAAGCAAAGTGTCGAATGATGTTTGGTTCCACCCGTGTACGGGGGGTTAGGGGGGTGTCCCTAAAATTATTTGAAGTACAGTGCGTAACATCAGTTAAATACACAAAAGTTTTTGTAACTACTCAGTCTCATAATGAATCTTAATGCTTTTTTATAAGGAGTGACGCTGGAGCGTCACGAAATGCGTGATCTCCGCTGCGCTTCGTTACTTCGTTGCCAACGCTGGCGCATTGGAACGAGAGGCTGAGTAGTTACAAGTTTTTTAACATTAACCTGCTCAAGAAATCCGATAATGGTGATGAATCCAATATTTATCATGAAAAATGGCTGTAGAGACGCACAACCGTGCATCTCTACGTATCACATGAACATGCATGAAATAATTTACCCAACTATTGAGCGTAACATCAGTATAAACAATTTATCAAAATTATTAAAGTTATTTTGATAAAAATTAAGCAATAAATATACCAATATAAATCATCACTCGTTACTTTATCATAATGTTTGAGATAATTTTACCATTTAACATCATAAAAAATACATTTTTTATTCCTCAAAACTCAAATAAAAAATAAAAAATTTAAACATCTTGGCATAATTAATATTTTATATGAAGGAAGAAATAAAAATTAATCTACGAAACTTGAGGTAATTCCTGTTGATGTTCACGCGATAAGTTAAACCCACAATAAATAGTTACCAGCATACCTTGTATTCCCATAATGGCAAAAGTGAGTAATTGCAAAACTATAGAATAGGCAACAGCAAGCGTTTCATCAATGCCGTATAATCCTAAAGCTAACACGCAAGCAATTTGATAAATACCAATATAACCAGGTGCAGAGGGTAAAGCAATGCCTAATAACAAAAAAACACCAACTGTTAAAGCGGTTTCAAAAGGTAAATGCCATCCAAACGCAGCCATAATTTGCCACATCCAAAAATAATCCAATAAAAAAACAGAAGTAGTTATGAATAAGACGATCAATAAGTGACTTGTTTGGCGAATAGCCTGAATACCTTCTAAGGCATGTAGTAGCCACTCTTGCAATCGCTTTTGCCATTTGCCTTGTGCTACCCAGTATTGCACACGACTATGCAACTGATTCGCGCTCAGGATTAGCACTATTAAGGTAATGGTTGCTAAAATAAAAATACCAATAACACCCTTACCAATGTTAGGATCAATCCTATGGCTGTGTACCCAAAGTGCTAACAACGTAAAAATACCCATCACAATCATATCAAACATTCGATCAATCACAGCACTGGCAATAGCCCGCCCTAGTACCAGTGGCGCAAAATGGTGAATAGCCACTACACGTAATACCTCTCCTGCTCGTGCTGGATAAATCATATTTCCCAAATAACCAATATTAGCGGCTTGCCAAAAATGTTTAAATTGTGCTAAAGGCATCCGAGCGACTAAAGTCCAACGTAGGGAACGTAAAGCGATATTGAGCATAATAACTAAAGCTGCCAAGAAAAGTTCTGGTAAACGAATAGTTTTGAGTGCCGCAAAAAAAGAAGTCCAATCTAAGCGTGAAAATACAATAACCAATAAAACAGCACTAAACAGAGTACCAAATACAATAAAAAATTTTTTTGATTTCATGTAATTATTATCTTGTTATTTTGAGTTCAAGAGTTATCTTGGTAAGCCAAAAAAATGAGATTCAATAATTTAGTATAAAAACAAAATTCATGGATAAATCATTTTTATTATGATAATTTATAATAAGTCATTTGTAAAAGATAAGAAACTGTTTTGTTTAATTGTAACTACTCAGCTTCGTTCCAACGCTCCAGCGTCAATGCCATTAAGTTAAGGATTTTAGTTGGGGTAACCACAAGGGATTACCCCTACAAATCATCATGTTACGTAGGCTGCACACCTTTATGGTTGCCCTTAAGTCAATGACAGTGAGGCTCCAGCGTTGGCAACGAAGTAGCGCAGCGGAGATCACGCATATTTATGACGCTCCAACGTTACTCCTCATAAAAAAGTTATTTTTAAATTAAGAGACTGAGTGGGTGTGACCTCAATCTGATGTGGGCTAAAATGACTAAAAACTTTGAAAATCAATAATTTGTTTGATAAAATGCCTTCTTGTGGAGTCCAAGCCTTTAGGCTTGGTAGATTGCCAAACCTAAAGGTTTGGACTCCAAATACATCAAAGTGAATATCGGAGTGCAAAATTTATTTTGCAAAGGAAAGACGCAATGCTTGCGTCTCTCGCTTAATAATCATCAATCTTTTAAAAACTTGATAGTCGAGTAATAACGATTCATGGCAAACCAATGATAATAATAATCTGAATTTAACAAAAGTGAGAATAACAATATGGATTCAATTAATAAAGATGACAATCTCATTCTAGCAGATGAAAAAAGTGAACCAATAGCAACTGTTGAAATGCCTTCAATGTTAGCAATAAAAGAGGATAGTCAATTACCTATTGTTAATCCGACTGCAACCACTTGGAAAGTAATGATTGTTGACGATGAACTTCAAATTCATGAAGTAACGCAATTAGCATTACAAGATTTTATCTTTAAAGATAAACCTCTCACCTTTATTTCTGCTTATTCTGCTGAAGAAGCTAAATCTCTATTGAAAAAACACCCTGATGTTGCCTTGATTTTTTTAGATGTTGTGATGGAAAAACCGGATGCAGGTTTACAACTTGTTAAGTATATTCGTGAAACTTTGCAAAATCAGATAGTGCGTATCATCCTTAGAACAGGACAAGCAGGGGAAGCTCCTGAAGAAGATGTTATCGTAAATTATGATATTAATGACTATAAGCTTAAAGTAGAACTGACACAATGTAAGCTTTTTGCAACTATGGTGGCAGGATTAAGAGCCTATCATGATTTAATGACAATTGAAGTTAATAAATCTGCATTGAAACAAACTTTAGAAGTAATGCCAGTAGGTATAGCTATGCTAAATCTCCTTGGCAAACCTATCTATTTCAATCAAAAAGCGCGACAAATTCTTGGGAAAGGTATCATTCACAAAGCCACAGCTAAAAATCTAGCTAAGATTTATCAACTTTATGTGGCAGGTAGTTCTCAGCAATATCCCTCAGAAAGTTTGCCAATGGTGAGAGCTTTGCGTGGTGAAAGTATTAGGGTTGATGATATAGAAATTCATCAAGGCGAAAAAATTATCCCCATAGAAGCTTGGAGTACCCCCATTTTTGATGATAAAGGCAAAGTGAGTTATGCGATTACCGCTTTTCAGGATATCACAGAACGTTTAAAACGAGAACAAGCAGGGCGAGTGCGTGAAGCTATTGAAACGGTTAACCGACGGACGATGGAAAGCATTCAGTATGCCAAAATCATCCAAAATGCATTATTACCAAACCGAGAACAAATAAAAACTTTCTTGCCAAAGAGCTTTTTTATTTGGATGCCAAGGAATATTGTTGGTGGTGATATGTTATATACTGAACCTTTTGAAGACAATATTATTGTGGCAATCATAGATTGTACTGGGCATGGTATTCCAGGCGCGTTTATGGCTATGGTGGCTTCAACTGCTTTGAGAAGAGTAACCAGAGATGAAGGTTGCCTTATTCCAAATGATATTCTCAAAAGGCTTAATGTTTTAGTTAAAACGTCATTACAACAAGATGCCGATTATATTCATTCTGATAATGGTTTAGATGCTGCTATTTGTTTAATAAAACCGCATGAGAAAACGTTGACTTTTGCTGGGGCTAACTTACCACTTTATTACATTTACCAGAATCAACTTCACGTTATTAAAGGCAATAAGCACAGTTTGGGTTATAAAAAATCAGATGTCGATTTTGATTTTATGGCTCATACAATCAAAATTAAAAAAGGCATGTCATTTTACTTGTCCACTGATGGTTTTATAAATCAATTGGGTGGTTCCAAACGTTTTTCTTTTAGCCGTAAACGTTTTAAATTATTACTTTTGGAAAATTGCCACCTTTCCTTTGATGAACAAGCAAAAAAGTTACTTCAAGCTTTTAATCACTACAAAGGTGATAATGATAGACAGGACGATGTAACAGTAGTAGGCTTTGGATTTTAAGGTTTAGTTCTGATTATAACGAATTTTGGGGACACCCCCCTAACCCCCCGTACACAGGGGGAAGTCCCAAAATAGAAAAATTAAAGCAAAGTGTCGAATGATGTTTGGTTCCACCCGTGTACGGGGGGTTAGGGGGGTGTCCCCAAAATCTGTTACAATCAGGTTTAGTTATTTGCTGGTGTTACGCAGATGGCTTCCAAACTTTCGTTTCAAATTCATTTTGCCAACTAGAGTGCAGCCCCTTGCAAAATAAATTTTGCGCTTCGATAGAGTGCAGCCCCTTGCAAAATAAATTTAGCACGAAGATATTCATTTTTGGAAGAGTGCAATCATTAGCGAAGCTATTGTGATGAGAAATCCGATTTTTTGAAAAAATCGGATTTCTTTGACTGGCAAAAGTACTTAAAACATTTTGTTAAGTTTGATGTTTTTACCCATCGGTAATAAACAAGTATCTGCACTACTTTGTTTAGTGCGGCAATTTATTACTGTCAACGTGATTTCTGTGATAGGGAGTGATTCTGTGAGGATTGGTTTAAATTCAACCATCATGTTTTCTGTGCTTATGACGCTTGTCATAGTACTGGTTGGAATACCCATTGCGCCTAAAAGAGCGTACCAATTTTTACCATTATCAGTCAAAATTGCAATGGCAATCGTGTCAGCTGTATTTCTCAATACAAAATAGGTATTTGCTAAAGTCGGCAAAGTTGAAGTCCAAACACCATCGTAAGCCCCTGCAATGGGGAGAGGAACATATTTGGCAATAAAATCAATAAATGCTGATACTCGTGTATACACACCATAAGCATCAGGCCCCGCACATATCGGCGCACCTTCTGTCTTATGACCACCAAAGCTGACAATACCCACTTGTTGCCATTGGCTTTCCTTAAATATTACCAATGGCCCACCACTATCATTAGTGCAAGTGTCTTTTTTTCCTTCCTCAAAACCTGCACAAATCATACTATCAAGAATTTTGTATTCACCTTCATAAGTTGTTTGACAAGTTTCATTAGAGACAATGGACAATTCAACTTCTTGTAATACGTCTGGAGATGCACCGTCTGCTTTAGGTTCTATGATGCCCCAACCCACAGCGGTTGCTAACGTATTTGGTTTAATATCTATGTTGTCTTGGAGGGGGAGCGAGAGCAACTGTTGTGTGGAGGGTTCTTTTAATTGCACTAGAGCAATGTCATAATACCAACTTGGATTGAGTCTGTTCCATTGCGGATGTTGGATAACCCGATTAATGGTAAGGCGTTCACCTTCTGTATCGGTACGATTTCTTTTATGTAACCCAACAACTGCAAACATATCATCTCCAGTTAATGGCGGATCGCCGAGGTTAAATCCATCGACACAATGCGCTGCTGTTAAAACCCAGTAGGGATGTATTAGAGAACCACCACAAGAACTATAACCTTCTGGATCACTCGTATATCCAATATACGTTATCCAGGGCCATACACCCGCTTGTGCATCTTTACCTCCGATAATTCTTGGTATTCGCTGCGAATTTTTCACTCCATTTAATTCCCCGTCTGAGAGGGAGTTAGGAGATGTATTTAACTCAGAGGATATTTCTTGAGACCATAATGAGGTAGAAGTAAAAACGACACAAAAAACACATACAACAAATAACTGTTTGAATTTCATAATAAAAATTTTCATTTTAAGTGACAATAAATTTTTTGCTGTAAATAATCCTAGTACTTTGTCAAGATGATATTGATGGGTTGTTGGAGTCCAAAGCTTTACTTTGGCAACACTCCACTCCCAAACCTAAAGGACTCCACCCAACAAAGTTGACAAGCTACTAATGCAGGATCGCTTAAGAGTTCAAACTTTAACTCCAATGAATATATAGCGTTTCCCGATTGGATAAAGTACAACCTCCCCTAAATCCCCTCCTTAAATTGAGGAGGACTTGTACCTGACGCAATCGGAAAATGCTATAGCATTTTTTTGTAAGGGCAATCCTTTATGGTTGCCCTTATTTCAGCCAAATGAAAAGTGCTATACATTCTTTTAACGTTTTAAGTTGTACCTGTCAATATATTGAAAAAAGTGGTACAATTAAAAATTTAACATGTAAAAAAGGAGACAGTAAAATAATGACTTTACATAGTGTATTTTACCTCATGGCAGTGGGTTTATCAACTCTCTCCATTGTCGTTCATGCCGAAGTTGTCTTTGATGGTACACTGGGTACAAGCGGTGCTTTACAAGGGCCTGACTTTGCAGTTGATGCGAGTTCTGGTCAACAAGTGGGTACTAATCTTTTTCATAGTTTCGAGACTTTTAATTTGAATAGTACAGAAAGTGCGACTTTTACAGGTCCATCCAATATCAATAACGTCATCAGTCGCGTCACGGGTGGGCAAGTTTCACAAATTGATGGTTTTTTAAAATCATTTATTCCTAATGCGGATTTATATTTTCTTAATCCAGCGGGAGTGATGTTTGGTCCTAATGCAGCCATCAACGTTCCTGGATCACTCTATGTCAGTACGGCTGATTATCTCAAATTAGGAGATACGGGTCGTTTTGATGTCACCATGCCAAATAACTCCTCGCTAACTGTTGCACCGCCCAGTGCATTTGGTTTTTTAGATGCCCCCAGTAATATTACTGTAGAAAACAGTGTATTATCTTTTCCAAATCGTGATAATCTCACACGAATAATGAGAGGTGAGGACTTAGCGACTACTGCAACATTATCCTTAGTCGGTGGAGATATTACGATTAAAGACAACTTCATTATTACCGGTGGCAATGATGTTCATCTTATCAGCGTTGCCTCCCCAGGAGAAGTACCCATTAATCCTATGGAATTGACTGACAATACTTTTGCTGCTTATGGCACACTGAGTATTACCGATACTCGTGCTTCCAATAATCGGAATTTTGGTAATATTGATACCAGCGGTTTTGGAGGCGGTGCTATTTTTATTCGTGCGGGACAAGTTGTTTTAGATAATGGTTGGGTTTTTGCCGATACATGGCATAACAAAGCAGGACGAAGTATTACAATTCATGCGAATGATTTCTTAACCATGAAAAATGGTTCACGAGTTACCACTGAAGCTTTTAATCGCTCACAAAAAAATGGATTTGGTCCAAGGAATATTGGCAATGGTGGCAATATAACTCTCTTGGCAAACGATATAACCCTAACAGACGGTTCACAAATTCAAAGCACTAGCAAAACAAAGGGTAATGCTGGAAATATTGCTATTTCTGCACAAAATACGCTTTCTCTAATTGGTGCTGACAGCACAGGAAGATTTAAAAGCGGCGTGTTAAGTAATACCGTTTTATATGGTAAGAGTGGTGAAATGAAGATTTCTGCCCAAAACTTGGTCATGGAAGAAGGCGCAACAATGCGTGCTGAAACTTGGGGATTGGGAGAAGCAGGTAATTTATTTATCAATGTGGATAATTTGACCTTGTCAAATGGTGCACAAGTTAATGTCAGTGCTGGTTTTTCTGGTATTCCTAAAACATGGCAAGAAGGCACTGGAAAAGCTGGCCAATTGACTGTGGTAGCTAATAAAGCAATGCATATTAGTGCTTCATCAGGAGAAAAAGGGGGGAACAGTGGTTTTTTCAGTAATGTATTGACTAAAGGTCAAGGAGGTACAATAGACATCACCACACCAAATCTGATCGTGACTGAAGGTGGAACCATTCAAACAGGCTCCCAGCGGTGGGGAGATGCGGGTAATATTGTCTTGAATGTTGATACTTTAAATGTCACTCAAGCGGGTTTCATTACTGCGGGAACCTTAGGAGAGGGATTAGGAGGAAGTGTAAATATCCAAGCAAACCATGTTCACCTTTCTGAAAATGGTTTTATATCAGCGAGTAGTCTAGGTCAAGGAGATGCTGGCAGTATCAAGTTGGCTTTGGAAGAAAAATTAACCATGAACAAGGGCTTTATCCAAACTGCCGCTAAAAGTGCTGATGGGGGCAATATTGAAGTCACAACACCGAGTTATTTGTATTTAGTGGATAGTGAGATTTCCACCAGTGTAGGTGCGGGCTTGGGAGGAGGCGGCAATGTGACCCTTCAACCTAAATTTGTCATACAAGATCACAGTCCTATTATTGCGGAAGCTTATGGTGGCCCCGGGGGTAATATCCAAATCACAACCACCAGTATTTATCAATTTCCCGCAATTTTAGAAAGTCGTATCAGTGCGTCATCACAATTTGGTAAAGACGGTATTGTGGTTATTGACACCCCAGACAATAATGCAGATGAGGCTATGTTGGCACTATCTTCTAATTTTTTGGATGTGAGTGCTTTAATGAATACGCCTTGTAGTCAGAAAGTAGCTGAAAACCTGAGTAGTTTTGTTGTTGTTGAACGTGAAGGTGCGTCTGAGACTCATCATGATGATTTATTGCCAAGTGGCCCTCTTCTGGCTCAATTACCGACTGTAAATTCGCAAGCTTCAATAACTATTGAAGATTCTCCAGATGTTTTCCGTAATAAATTTAGTATGTTGACAGGATGTCGTTACTCACTATAAATTATTTTCTGGTAAAATTATTTGGTATATTTCACTGATATTACGCACTGCACTTCCAAAAGTGAATATCTTCGTGCAAAATTTATTTTGCGAGGGATTGCACTCTTTGGAGTGCAAAATTTATTTTGCAAAAGGTTGCACTCCAGTTTGGAAACTATCTGCGTAACATCAGTTATTCAGTTTCTATTTGCTCAATAGGGTGATGACCTTTTAATATTAAACCAGTACGACCATCAATACTAATATCGTCACCCACATTAATGACAGTATTGTTAAAAGTACAACGTCCTTCTGCCTCTGAAACGACCATAGCTTCACAGCCAACAACACACGTCTTTTCTAAACGGATAGTTACAATGGAAGCATGGGAAGTCTGTCCACCGCGAGCTGTCAATAAACCTTCAGTCGCTGATATTTCACTAATATCATCAGGTACAGTATCAGAACGAATTAGGATCAATGGCATATCTGGATGTTGTTTGCGAACTTGATCAATATGAGCTCTATTAAAAACAGCTTGTCCACATAATGCTCCCCCATAAACACCCATTCCACGACCTAAAATAGATTGACTGAGTGCAGGAGTTTGGCTAAACATAGGCACATTTTTCTGTTTTGCAGTCACCATCTCCCTAGTTTGCAACAGAGATAACGAATCAGCAGATGAGCCTTCAAAAGTGAACTCTATTTCCTGATTATTCCAGTGTTTCTCGTAAATCAAATGACGAGATATTTTAAGCAGTGATTGATAAATTTCCGGAAAACAAACTTCCAGACTTTGTGCCTTGGAACGACCATCCAATTCGCTTTGTTCAATAGAAATAGGGAGGGTAGAAATAACACCTCCCACAATATCTTCGCCTTGATTGCCGGGCGTATAATCTCCCCATAGGGTAACTCTACTTAAATTTCGACGTGGATAAGAGGTAAAAACAACTCCCGTGCCAGATTCTTGATTGAGATTACCGAACACCATAGCCTGAAGTAATACAGAGGTTCCCCATGCATCTGAAATATCCAGTAAACGCCTAAATTCAACAGCCTTTTTATCATTCCAGGAATCAAGGATGTAACCAATCGCGTCTAACAATTGCATCAGGGGGTCTTCAGGCACAGAAACGCCTTGCTCTTCCACAACACGACGATAGGCAAAGGCCAGTTTTTTCGTTTGCTTGGCAGTAAATTCATTTTTCTTAGTGATACCATAACGCTCTTTTGCATCAAGCATGAGGTTATGAAACAGTTCTCTATCTATTCCTACAGCCATTCCCCAGGAATGAATAAAACGCCGGTAAGTGTCCCATGCAAATTTGGCACTGCCTGTTTGCTTTGCCAAACCTTGCACAATGTCAGGATTCAGTCCTAAATTATGAATAGTGGACATCATACCAGGCATCGAAACTAATGCGCCGCTACGCACAGAAAGTAATAGTGGATTTTCTGTAGAGCCAAATTGCCGCCCGGTTTTTTCTTCAATAATGGCGAGTTGCTGATGCAATTTTTCTACAAAGTCACGCCAAGCAGGTGAATAACCACGAACAACTTTTTCATAGCGGAAAAACTCTGTTGTCAATACAACACCTGGGGGAACGTTGACATCATTTTTGATGAGGTGGGTTAAATGAAATCCTTTATTACCGAGATGAATGGGATCGTTATTCAAAGGATTAGGTTCATAAAGAGCACAAAACACTTTATCCGGATCATAAAGCATGAGTAAGTCTAGTGCCGTACCCTGCAAACGAGTACCCTGATCACTTAAAATCTGATAAGCGCGGGTGATATAGTTATCCATCGCTTGAAGTCCCGGTGTTTCCGCAATCAGTTCACGCTCAAAGCTTTCGGAAATGCGGCTTAAACTGCCTGAAGGCGAACCATCAAGCTGTGGTACATAACGCGATAATAAGGTTTTCTTGTCCAAAGAGGGTACAATAATCGCTAAATTATCACGGTGATAATTAGTATAATAAGTGTAGATAATATCTTTCAGTGCTTCTGACATATTCCTAAATAGATCAATGTATTGCCGATAACAAAATCCTTTCACTTCCAGCGAACGTTCCAACACGTCAATCAAATGAATAAAACGTCTGGATGCAATACCACTAATTGCGAGTATACGAAGAAACAATTTTAAAGCCTTTATCACCTTGTGAAGATTGCCCCTTGTGAGCAAACCGGGATTGAGTTCTTCAATCAGTTTTTCTAAATAAACGTTGGCCATATTTTCTAAACGAAATGATAAACTTAAGGCATCAAACTTACGTTCTTGATAATAGCCATAAACGGAGGGAATATCAGTGGTGACATGGCGTTTTTGCAAAATATCTTCAGACATGTCAAAAATTTCCGTACTTAAGATAACTTTTTGCAATTTTTCCATCGCGCTAAGAAGAATTTCCAGAGAGTGAGAAGGATTATCGGGTTGTAATCCATCTAATACCGGCTGCATATCAGGCAAGCCAATATTTTTAGCGGCCATCAATTGTTCTTCAAGTTCTTGGAACCCCAAATTGTACTTGAGATTAAGCAGGTGATACATGCGTATCATAAGAAATACACGCCGTTTCTCTTGTGTAGGGTAATTACTTAATCCCTGAATCACTTGTTCTATTTCAGCGAGAGGATATTGTAACAATTCTTCTTCGTTATTTATGTCTTGTGTAGCAAATAGTGCTTTTGTGATGCTATGGACAGATTCAACATAAATTCCGGTTGGATCAATTTGTGTTAACACTTCAGGTGGCACAAAATCCGCTATACACGCTTTATCCGCAGTATGCCAAAAAGCAAAAATCGCCCGCATGAAATCCACAATTCGGTTATTGCTTTCCACATGGCATTGTTTACGCAGAAAGTGAACTAAATGATCTTGACGTTGGGTGCTTTCATCTAACTCGGTTGATACCTCTCGTAATAAGCCTTCTGCACCGATGTCGTTGTAATAAACGGGCAATAATTTTGCGAATTGCTTCACCAGATTATAAACAGGGCAAAGTTTACTGTTTAATAATAGTGTGACTTCTTTTTGAAATAAATCGGTATCGCGAATACAGGTACCGGTTAATTTCAAGTTAATGATCAAGGCTGATAGTAAAGTACAAAACCATTCTGGATTTTGCTTAATCAAGCTTAACCAAATACGAATATTGACGATATGTGCAGGATTATCAATCGGTTGCCAATCTCGAGTAAACCCGCTAACTCGGCTGTATTGAAAGCCAAAACGTACCGCTTGTGCTAAAAAAGCTTCAACCATACGGCTGTTATTACGTTTATAGATTTCAATACCAAGCGTTTTAATCAATTGCAGAGCCGTTTCTGGATATTTCCCAACGTTATCCTTAAGTAGTTGAAATGTTTTCAGAAAGAAGTCTTCTATCTCCTCGTAATTTTGGCGGCGTACCATCTGCACTAACGCACGATTAATTTCTTTGAGGGTACTCTCATGGAGCATTAAAAGTCCTTCTGTTTCCATAATGCGAAACAAATAGGTCAGCTTTAGGTTCTCGCCGTTTTGTGCCTCGCCCGATGTTGCCTGACTCACTTCTTGCTTGTTGATTTTTTCCCCAATACGTTGATACGCTTTGACGATATCCATATAAGAGGGTAAATACTCACTTCTTTTGAAAAAATCTAGTCCTTCTGCTTGAAGTGTTTTTAATTCCTTGAGATGCGTCCGAATAGTCTGATGAGAAATAGCATCAAGCGTGGGCATACCTTGGTGATAATAGCTTATGGGGTCATTTTGGGTTAACCAATAACGATAAGTGCAATCCAGCAATTGATAGATAAAATCACCTAAGACTTTCCAATCAATATTAACTTTATCGGGTGCTGAATTATCGCTTTTGGCTAATAAATCATTTAACGTGCGCCGCAAGGGATAATGAATCCGTACTAATACTAATTGTTTTTCATCAGGTAATTTAGCGAATTCCTTGAAGATGGCGGTTATTGTATCGCCATAATCCAACAATTGCGTTGAACTAAGCTGATTAACCAATCTGTCTAAATACGCCCCAATGAGTTCAGCAGCTTCCTCGGTGGAAAATTGTTTTCCCTCATCTGCCAAAGCTTCTAAAAATAAGCTGACAAATAAGTAAGTACAATCAGGACCTTTTGGATGATTAATATAGCGGGAGGTATTTTTTAGCACAAAGCTACGTAACTCCGGCAAAATCAAACGCCAATTTCGATAGGGATGGTGCAACTCATATAATAGTTTGTTAAGCGTTTTGAGTATGCCTCCATAAGCATTAACAGGCTCTCGCAAAATGAAAAAGCGAGGATTAATCTGTATTTCATCAACTGCTGTCTCTTGGAGATTCGCTTTGAGCGCAGTGGATGATTCAAGCCCATAAGAATGGGATGGTTTTTTTACTAATCTAGCCATCATTCCTCCTCCGTTAATGGTTTTACCAGCTTGGGAAATTCTTTGAGCATCTTTCTAATATTAGCTATAGCGTTTTCCGATTGGATAAAGTACAACCTCCCCTAAATCCCCTCTTTAATTAAAGAGGGGACTTGTACCAGACGCAATCGGAAAACGCTATATATCAACATCTTGAGTACTTTCTAACAGTGATTTGCCATAATAGATAAAAACGGGGATATTATATTTGTTCCCCAATTCTATCATCTTTTCGGCTAATTCGGTAACGATATTTATTTTTATCCCAATATTTGTCTTTTTCCAAAGTGGCATCATTTTTTGTTTAAGCGGGTTTCTTAATTCTTTCAGTTCCGTAATTTCTTCGATATAGCATTTCCCGATTGGATAAAGTACAACCTCCCCCTAAATCCCCTCCTTAATTAAAGCTAATCTTTACCCACAAGTAGGTAAACTTATTGAAATCAATAGGTTTTTGTTATAGGGAAATATCACACTAAAAGGAAACTGGGAAAAATTTGTCCTCTCGTAATGCTTGGATTTCATGGGTGTTACGATGTTATATAACCTTACTATTTATACGATTAAATAATTTTAGGGTACTTGTGGGTAAAGATTAGTCCTTAATTAAGGAGGGGATTTAGGGGAGGTTGTACTTTATCCAATCGGGAAATGCTATAGCAATATCTAAAATAGTTTGTGATGCTTTTAAGGCTATTCATGTTTTACCCCTTCAGGGTTATTTAAGGAACAATTTCGTGGTGAAAAAATATTGGCCATTTTATAGCAGATTTAACACCCTACACCAAACCCCTAAAAAGGGGAGGTGGAGCCGACACAGATGGCGGAACTGAAGACGGTAGCACCGAAGAAGACAGTGAAACTGAATATGGTGAAGATACAGCAAAAACAAAAGTGGCTCCTGAATAAGGAAAGCTTATAAACTAAACGGCTCGGTTTTCTCCGATTCCCCCCTGAAAATCTTTTGAAAGAAAGGGGGGAGATATTTTCTCAAAGTTAGACAAGCAATAGATAAGGTTAGGGTGAGAGCGCGTGCGCTTTCACCTCTTTTTTTTGTTTATAAAGTCGCAAAAACTTGTTCAGCAGCCTTTAAAGTCGTTTCAATGTCCTTTTCCGAATGTGTTGAAGACACAAATCCTGCCTCGAAAGCAGAGGGTGCTAAATAGATGCCTTTTTCTAGCATACCGTGAAAGAATTTCTTAAACCGTTCAACATCGCAAGCCATCACTTGATCAAAATTTTCTATTTTTTCCGCAGTGGTAAAAAATAAACCAAACATCCCACCTACCGATACACCAATCATAGAAATCTGCGCGTTTTTGGCAAGGATTAACATTTCTGTGACAAATTTTTCCGTCTTAGCCGTTAAATCCTCAAAAAAATTGCGCCTTGAAATAATCTCTAGCGTCGCAAGCCCTGCTGCCATTGCCACGGGATTACCCGACAAAGTACCCGCTTGATAAACGGAACCCAACGGCGCAATGTGTTCCATGATATCACGCCGTCCCCCAAACGCGCCAACGGGCATACCACCACCAATGACTTTACCAAGGGTAGTGAGATCAGGCTTCACACTGTAATAACTTTGTGCCCCACCCAACGCAACCCGAAACCCTGTCATCACTTCATCAAAAATCAACACACTTCCATATTCATTACACACATCACGCAACCCTTGTAAAAATCCAGGCACTGGTGGTACGCAATTCATATTGCCAGCGACTGGCTCAACAATAATGGCCGCAATTTGTGCTCCCATTTCTGCAAACACAGTTTTTACTTGTGCTATGTCATTATAATTTAAAGTCAAAGTGTGTTCTGCCAAAGACGCTGGTACGCCTGGACTATTAGGTAAACCCAATGTCAATACCCCTGAACCCGCTTTCACTAATAATGAATCAGCATGTCCATGATAGCAACCTGTGAATTTGACGATTTTATCGCGTCCTGTGAAACCCCGTGCCAATCGGATTGCGCTCATAGTGGCTTCGGTGCCAGAATTAACCATGCGTACTAATTCAATAGAAGGCACTAATTCACAGATTTTTTCAGCGATACGGGTTTCAATTAAAGTAGGCGCACCATAACTAAGACCATTTGCCGCCGCATTTTGCACCGCTTTGACGATTTCGGGAGGCGCATGTCCAGCAACCATTGGTCCCCACGAACCAACATAATCAATATAACGTTTTCCTTCGGTATCATAGAGATACGGGCCTTCGGCACAGAGAATAAAAATCGGATCTCCGCCCACTCCCTTAAAAGCACGAACTGGAGAATTGACTCCCCCAGGGATATATTTTTGAGCCGCAATAAAATTTTGATGAGAGGTTGTTGTCATAGAATTTCCTTAGTGAGTTGTAAATTTGCTAAAAATTAAAATCTTCCCTGAATCATTGTTGTATGATTTTCCTACAAAGGAATTAGGGAATCTCATTTTTTATAATCAAAAACTAAAATGCTATTAAATATCGTCAGGGTTAATGCCCAATTCTCGCAATTTTTTGGCGAGTCGCTTAGTCTGTTGCTCGACTTGTTGTCTTGCCTGTTGTTCTATTTGAGTTTGTTGCTCGGCTTGTTGCCTTGCCCACTTTTCTTTTTGAGCTTGTTTTTCGGCTTCCTGTCTGGCTCGTTTTTCCTCTTTTACTTCTCGTTTTACTTCACTATACCCAGGTAAAACAAACCCTTTATAAACCGAATCATCAATCATTTCTTCAGGGGAAGGCTTTTTGTATAAGTCCGCAATCCGAAATTGAAAACCAGATAACACTTTCGATTTAATAATGTCACCTTTCGACGGTTTTACAGGTACATATATGCCATTTGTATTAAGATGATAAAACGCAGTATGATTACCATTACCGTCTAAAATAACATATTCTTTAACCCCAGCTTGTGCGTATTCCGCTTTCTTTGTGAGAGTATCTCGTGTCACTTCTTTTGCACTGGATTCAGAGATGGCTTCAATGCACATATCAAAAGTACCATGATAACTACTATCATGGAGCAAAAGGGGAACAGGATTGCTTTTAAGAACGATCCCAAAGTCTGGTTTACGAATACTCACTTTATTTGGCAAAACCATGTGAAATCCCATTTCCAATCCTGCTAAGTCCGCATTAGAATGTGTTTCCAAATAGTGATCTACGAGTTTTAAAAACCATACAAATGTTAGATAAGTCACATGTTCAGACACGGGTTTTTCCTCCAATTCGCCGTTATTCCATTCGTAATTTTTGTTGGGATAATCGTAGTATTTTTCCCAATATTCGGCTTCAGTGACTTGTTTTTTTGGGGGAGCGTAAGGAACGTGAGTTGTACCTCCTCCCTGATAGGCTTTCACTTCTATCGCATAAGGTGTTGTCATGTTTATTATTCCTCTTAGTACATCGTAAAATAAATTACCAAAATTGATCTCCTTTGAGTTCAACAACAATATTAAATATCTTCTGGGTTAATACCCAATTCCTGCAACTTTGCGGCTAATCGTTTCGCCTGTTGCTCGGCTTTATCCGCTCGTTTTTCAGCTTCTTGTTTCGCTTTTTTTGCTTCACTATAACCCGGTAAAACAAATCCCTGATAAATCGGATCTTCAATCATTTTTTCAGGAGAGGGCTTTTTATATAAATCAGCAATCCGAAATTGAAAACCAGGTAACACTTTCGATTTAATAATGTCACCTTTCGACGGTTTTACAGGTACATATATGCCATTTGTATTAAGATGATAAAACGCAGTATGATTACCATTGCCATCTAAAATGACATATTCTTTAACCCCAGCTTGTGCGTATTCCGCTTTCTTTGTGACAGTATCTCGTGTCACTTCTTTTGCACTGGATTCAGAGATGGCTTCAATGCACATATCAAAAGTGCCATGATAACTACTATCATGAGGCAAAAGAGGAATCGGATTGCTTTTAAGGACAACTCCAAAATCTGGCTTACGAATATTCATCTTATTTGACAAAACCATGCGAAATCCCATTTCCAATCCTGCTAAGTCCGCATTAGAATGCGTCTTTAAATAGTGATTAACGAGTTCTAAAAACCATACAAATGTTAAATAAGTCACATGCTCAGACACGGGTTTTTCCTCCAAGAAGCCATTATTCCATTCGTAATTTTTGTCGGGATAATCGTAGTATTTTTCCCAATATTCGGCTTCAGTGACTTGTTTTTTTGGGGGAGCGTAAGGAACGTGAGTTGTACCTCCTCCCTGATAAGCTTTTACTTCTATCGCATAAGGTGTTGTCATGTTTATTATTCCTCTTAGTACATAATGCGAATTAATGGTTGAGCAACCCATTGAAAAATAACACGATTAAAATTGATGATTTGATGTCTCTTCTTTTGTTAATTTTCTAACATGTTGTTTTTATTAGATATGAAAATTTTAACCCTTAATTCGCACACATAGTAAAATCAATTACTAAAAACAATTTTCCGAAGAAACTTTTGTTGTATTTATTGATATCCTTTAAACTCAACAAACAATATTAAATATCGTCAGAGTTAATGCCCAATTCTCGCAATTTTTTGGCGAGTTGTTTAGCTTGTTGTTCAGCGTGTTGTCTTGCTTGTTGTTCCAGCAGTATTTGTTGCTTGGCTTTTTCAGCACGTTTTTCGGCTTTTTCTTTTGCCTGTTTCTCCAGAATGGTTTGTTGCTCGGCTTTATCCGCTCGTTTTTCAGCTTCTTGTTTCGCTTTTTTTGCTTCACTATAACCTGGTAAAACAAACCCTTGATAAACTGGCTCATTAATCATTTCTTCGGGAGAGGGCTTTTTGTATAAGTCCGCAATCCGAAATTGAAAACCAGGTAACACTTTCGATTTAATAATGTCACCTTTCGACGGTTTTACAGGTACATATATGCCATTTGTATTAAGATGATAAAACGCAGTATGATTACCATTGCCATCTAAAATGACATATTCTTTAACCCCAGCTTGTGCGTATTCCGCTTTCTTTGTGACAGTATCTCGTGTCACTTCTTTTGCACTGGATTCAGAGATGGCTTCAATGCACATATCAAAAGTACCATGATAACTACTATCATGAGGCAAAAGAGGATTCGGATTGCTTTTAAGGACAACTCCAAAATCTGGCTTACGAATATTCATCTTATTTGACAAAACCATGCGAAATCCCATTTCCAATCCTGCTAAGTCCGCATTAGAATGCGTCTTTAAATAGTGATTAACGAGTTCTAAAAACCATACAAATGTTAAATAAGTCACATGCTCAGACACGGGTTTTTCCTCCAAGAAGCCATTATTCCATTCGTAATTTTTGTCGGGATAATCGTAGTATTTTTCCCAATATTCGGCTTCAGTGACTTGTTTTTTTGGGGGAGCGTAAGGAACGTGAGTTGTACCTCCTCCCTGATAGGCTTTCACTTCTATAGTATAAGGTGTTGTCATTGATGTATTCCTCTGTACAAAAAAGTGTTTAGGAGTCAAAACTTTAGTTTGGCTAATCCAAAATAAATTTTGGACTCCAGCCAAAATAATTATCTGAAATCTAAAATTAAAAATCAAAATAATTCTGTATAGCGTTGAGCAGCTATGGTGACATCGGTTTGTCCAAACAAACCATGTATGACTGCTAAACAATCCGCACCTGCGGCAATAAGTTCTGCACCATTGTCTGGCGTAATACCACCTATTGCAATCAATGGACAGTTAAAAGTTTTACGTGCTTGACTTAATAAATCCACATGGGCATGAACTGCCTGCGGTTTAATACGAGATATGAAAAAGCGGCCAAATGCCACATAAGATGCTCCCTCCTTAACAGCTTGCTGCGCCAAAGAAAGTTGATTATAACAGGATACCCCTATGATAGCATCAGTACCAAGTATGGCACGGGCTTTGGAAAATTTAGCATCCTCTTTACCAAGATGTACTCCGTCTGCCCTGATTTGCTGTGCCAATTCTACATCATCGTTGATAATTAAGGGAATTTTGTATTTTTGACAGAGATGGCTTAAGGCTTGTGCTTGTTCAAAACGTTGTATTTTATCATTGCTTTTGTCACGATATTGAATAATTCGTGCGCCACCGACAATTGCACATTCTACTGTTTCAACAAATCGTTCTTGTGGAATAAGGTTATTATCAGTGATGGCATAAAGTCCGTTTAAAGAAAATGGGTTCATTATTTTATCCAAAATATGAGTATTTTTTAAAATTGTACCATGAATCAATTAATTGCGATACTATAGATATTCAGAAAAATCAAAGCTACCAGACCTGCCAGGTTTTGAAAACCTGGCAGGTCTCACAAAATATTTATCTGACAAGCTAT
>JAUCGK010000014.1 GCA_030378085.1 Candidatus Parabeggiatoa sp. HSG14 | reverse complement strand
TGCAAGAGTAAAAATTAAACTTTTAAAAAATCAGATTTCTTAAAGACATCTAATTTTTAGCACTCTAAAAAAAATCTTGCCGTTTGCAGTATACTCTTGTACTCATTACTTTTGCATTATTCGTTGTTGTTTTTTCAAATTCGTTGTACTCTTGTCACACACTTTTTTTTGCATTTTGCGAGGCAATTTGTAATTCTAAACATTGACTAAATTTAAGAAATAAGAAATAATGAAAGGGCGCAGTTGCCTAAAAAACTATAATCGAACCGAAACACCTTGATTTATTAATCTTATTTGATTGAGTCTTATATCAACAAATAAAGGTATAATATTTGCGTAATTTCTCTATCTTATGAGCATAATCTTCAATTTGTTGATAAAATAAAATAATTGTATTTATCTTAACATCACACCGACAAAATTATTTTTGTTTAAATCTTCTTTCGTCTTTTTATTTTTATGAGGTATATTTCCCTCACTATCTATCAGTTTTTTTAACTCATTAAATATTAAGTACTAAGTACAACGAATTAGTTGTGCCAAACTGATAGATGGTAAGGTATATTTCCTAATCACGTTGTTCTTGACTTAAAAATCTGTTAAGTCCACAAATTCCTCAATTTAGGAGAACGATAATGATTACTTTAATTAAACGCATCTTTAATTGGTCTGTGCCAATATTACGTAACTGGGTCACAAAACCCAACCCGTTTATCACACTAACACTCTGCACCTTGCTATTTTTAGCCCAAGCGACTTATGCCGCAGTAGGGCCATTGACACTCAATCTCACCACTGATGACTATGGTGAAGAGACATGGTGGGAAATAATTGATTTAAATGACGATTTAGTAGCCAGTGGTGGCGATGTCTTTTTTTATGATAACAATACTTCCTATACTGAAACCATAGATTTGCCAACTGGCACTGACTATATTTTTACCATTTATGATGATGATGGTAATGGTAATGGTGGTGATGGTATACTTAGTCCAGGTGGATATTCTCTTGAAGATGCTGAAGGGACTATCATCGCCTCTGGTGGTGATTTTACCTATGAGGAATATATGCAGTTCGATATTCTTTCCACTGTATTGACTCTCACCGGCACTCCTGCTACTACTATCAAAGAAAACCAAGCTTATAGTTTTATCCCAACTGTGTTTGGTGCTGATGGCAGTACTTTAACTTTTTCCATCAATCCCCAACCCTCATGGGCCACTTTTAACGGAACAACCGGCGCACTGACTGGCACACCAACTGCCACTGGCACCACCACTGGCATTACCATTACCGTATCCAACGCGAGTGCAGAAACAGCAACGTTGACAGCGTTCAATATAACCGTTGTTATGAATACGCCACCCACCATTACAGGTACACCTGATACCAGTATTGATGCTGGTGCAAGTTATAGTTTTACCCCAACCACAAGTGACATTGATAACGATGACTTGACCTTCAAGATCACGAATATGCCAGTATGGGCAGATTTTGATGAAACGACCGGCAAGCTAACCGGTACACCAACATACAACGATCTCGGCACAACCCATCAAATTCAAATTAGTGTATTTGATGGTTCAGCCTCAGTTAGTTTGGCACTTTTCAATTTAACTGTTAATACGTCACCAACCATTGCCTTATTTGCTGAAAGCAGTACAAACCCGCTCAATAACGTAGATGTTGGGACTAACAGTATTCCCATATTTGCTGATCTTGATAATGACGGTGATTTAGATGCCGTTATTGGAGAATATGATTTCAACATTGTTAACTATTATGAAAATACCGGAACAGCTTTAGTAGAGAAAACCGGAGCAACTAACCCTTTCAATGGCATAAACGTCGGTTTTGGTAGCAGTCCGGCTTTGGTTGATATTGACAACGATGGTGATTTGGATGCCTTTTTAGGTAGTGATAGAGGTACGCTTGTTTACTATAAAAATACCGGCACCTCCAGTTCGTCAAATTTTGAGGCCCAAAGTGGATCCAATAATCCATTTGATGGTGTAACTGTAGTAAGTAAGTGGAGTACACCCACTTTCGTTGATATTGATAAGGATGGTGACTTGGATGCCTTTATTGGAGAATATGAGGGTACGCTCAACTACTTTGAAAATACGGGTACTGTTAGTAGCCCAATCTTTGTCGAACGCGTGGATACAAACAATCCTCTGAATAACATTGATGTTGGTTTTGTGAGCAAACCAAGGTTTGTTGATATTGATCATGATGGTGATTTTGATGCCTTTATTGGTGAAGCAGAGAGCATGGTTAATTATTATGAAAATGTTGGTACAGCTCGTAATCCTTATTTTACGCTACAAGTCAACCCATTTATGGGCATTGATATTGGAGGAATATCGGCCCCAACATTTATTGACTGGGATAAGGATGATGATTGGGATGCTTTTATTGGTGCCGGTGATGGTGCTATCCGTTATTATGAGAATTTGGGTCCGGTGACTGGCGGACGTTTTATCAACCAAGCGTTAGTTTTTAAAGGAATTAGCATGGGGAAATATAGTGCGGCCTCTCTAGTCGATATTGATAATGATGGCGATTTAGACGCTTTTATTGGCGAAGAAGATGGGGTCATCAATTACTATAAAAACACTGGTACGCCAAACAATCCATTATTTGTGGAACAAACGAATAGTGCCAATCCTTTTGAGGGCATAGATATTGGTAGTAATAGTTATCTAGCCTTTGCTGATATTGATGCCGATGATGATTTTGATGCCTTTATTGGAGAAATAAATGGCACAATTAAATACTATCAAAATACTGGCACAGCAACTGACTCCCTATTTGAAGAACAAACAGGCACAGCTAATCCGTTGAATGAAGTCAATTTAGGAACTGGTAGTTATAGTGAACCTTTTTTTATTGATATCGATCAAGATGGTGATTTAGATGTTTTTATCGGCGGAAATACTACACATTATTACCGAAATGATGGAACTAACAAAGTACCCAATTTTGTGGAACAAAACGGAGTAAATAATCCTTTTAATAATAAAATAAATGCCGGATTTAGTTTCTCTTTCGTTGATTTTGATGGTGATGACGATTTTGATGTCTTTTTTGGAGAACCCTCAGGCGTTATTAACTATTTTGAAAACACCGGTACGGCAAGCATTCCGAATTTTGTCGCCAGAATGGGGGGAGCTAATCCATTTGCGGATGTGGATGTAGGAAAGTATAGCTTTCCTTTTTTAGCGGATATTGACAATGATGGCAGTTTAGATGCACTCATTGGGGAAGAGGATGGCACGATCCAGCACTATGAATATACGAGCATTACTAATGCTTTACCACATGGTGGCAACTACAACTTTGCTCCGCAAGTCTATTTAAAATGTTTCACTTGTGATAAGTTTTATTATACTTTAAATGGTAGCACCCCAACTACCTCATCAACACAATATACTAATCCGCTAGCAATACCGGCAGATACAATAACGACACTTAAGTATATTTCTGTCTCCGGTGGGACTACCAGTGAAGTAATCACCGAAACATATTTTATTGATACGCAAGCCCCAATTGTAACAATAACTGCACCAAAAGATAAGGATGAAGTAGCCAGCTTACCAGCTATCAACGGTACAGCAACTGATGTGAGCGGCGGCATTGGTGTAGATTACACCGAAATTCAAATGAAGAACAGTAGCAATCTCTATCTGGCCGCAGATGGTGGTTTTATTTCTACTCCTACTTGGCTACAAGCAACTGATGTAGATAATTGGTCATACAATACCAGTAATGTTACTTTCCCAGCTGGCAACTACACTATAACCGCTAGAGCCTTTGACAAACTAGAAAATATCAGTGCCGAAGTCAGTCTTACGATAGGTATTGCCAAAGGTTTTACTGGTCTTTATCTGGAGAGCGATAGTGCCACCATTCTTAATGATGGTGACTTAACTTTGATCGGAAAATTAAACCGCTTCCCAGAAACGACCGAAGATTTGTCTAACTTGCCAATCACCCTAACGATTATTGCGCCAGATGGCACACCTGTGGAAATCAACACGGTAACTAATACTGACACGGGTCAATTTCGCTTTGATAAAGACACCACCAACTTTCCAACTTTCTCCCAAGAAGGTGCCTATAGTTTCCAAGCCAAATTTGCAGGAACCGAAAAACTGGTTATTTCGGAATCCTCCCAAGAAATGGTGTTGGTTGGCGCATCGGCCGGCTATGCCATTTTAGTGCAAGGCAAAATCCAAAATAAAGAAGGTTTAGCTGCCCACAAAAAAACCAGCAATCGTATTTATAAAACCCTTAAAGAACGGGGCTTTGAAGACGATAATCTGTATTACTTTAATTATAGTGACACCACCGATAAAATTATCGTGAATGGAAAATCAACGGATATTATCGTGCGTGGTAAACCTACCAAAACGGCAATTGCCCAAGCTTTTACCGATTTGCAAGGTCGCATGAACAGTAACCCCGCCTCGTTATATATCATTATGATTAATCATGGTGGCATTGATGGTACTTTTCATATCTATGATGCCAGTAATGGCCCCAACGATAATGTTATTCTTCCTTCTGACATTGATAACTGGTTAGATACTTTAGAAACAGGACTGTCTGCCAATGCCAAGAAAAAGGCCCGGTTAGCTATTTTAGGCTACTGTTATTCTGGCGGCTTTATCTCAGAATTAACCCAAAAACCAACCTTCACTGATCCGGCTGATCCGAAAACTGTAGTAGATGGTGGACGCATAATAATCACCAGTGCTACCGCTCAAGAAGAATCCTACAAAGGCCCTGAAGAACCGGATGGTGTTCGCAGTGGTGAATTTTTCATGGAAGAATTTTTTACCCGCTTAAATAATGGCGACAATATTAAACAAGCGTTTGAATTTGCTACTGAAAAAACTGAAGCCTTCACTCGTAAAGGTGGCGATACAAATACCGCAAACCGTTTCTATGATGAGGCTACCCAACATCCGTTATTAGATGATGATGGTGATGGCAAAGGCAGCAACAGTTTTACCACTGTTGGTGATAGCCACCAAGCTAATCAAGTCCTCTTAGGAATTGGGGTAAATTATGATACCAACTTTGCTGGTAATCCAGCCGAGATTATGAGTGTCAGCAATACTATTTACTTAGGTGCTTTAGAATCAACGGCTGCATTAGAAGCAAAAGTCAATAATGCAAGTAGTGTTAATTCTGCCCCGGTTGATATTCGCAAACCCTCTGTTATTCTCAATAGTACAGGGACTGAAACCAGCGAACAGTTGGAAATCACTAATTTGCCCAGAGCATTTATGAATTGCAGTAGTGCTACGCAAAGCTGTGTCACTTCTTTTGATAAATTTACTGATCCGGGCAAGTATGAAGCCTTTTATTTTGTGCGTGATGCTGGAACTAACGATATTTCGCCAATTAAACGCTCGGTAATTTACAAAAACTACGCAAATAATCCGGTACCCAGTGTATTTGAGTTAGTTGAACCCTTCCCTGAAAGTGAACATAAAACCACTTTGATGTTCAAATGGGATTCGTCCACTGATGCAGATGGCCCTGTGACTTACAACATTATTATTGCTAAAGACACTAGCTTTAGTGAAGTCGTTTACCAACAAGAAGAACTGGAAATCGCCATGACATACATGGATGATAGTGCCGGTTTAGAAGACCAAACGACTTATTACTGGAAAATCGAAGCGGTTGATCCATTCGGGGCAAGAACCACCAGTACTTCAGTATTTTCATTTGAAACGAACAACACCAATGCGCCCCCCGGTATAGGCAGTTTGCATGTTTCCAGTGCTTTAGATTTTACATCAATAGGTGGTGCTGAAATTGAGTTTTTGGATGAATTCGGTAATCCATTACCCGATTTCAATCCTGATCTGTATCAAGATCAAGGTGACTATAATATGTTATTGCCGCATGGTCGGCGGCGTGCCAGAATTCAGGTCGCCGATTATGAGCCTCAAGTGATTGATATTGATACCACCCAAGGGACTACTCGACTGAATGTAGAACTGATACCAGTGGGCGGTATTCCAACCCAACCGGGTGAATTGCAATTTACGGCAACCACTGTCAGTCTCGATGAAAATACCGGTACCGCAACTATTTTGGTTGAGCGCGTCAATGGTAGCGACACTGGGGTCACGGTGAATTATGCAACAACTGATGGTAGTGCAACGGCTGGTAGTGACTATACCAATACCAGTGGTACTTTAACTTGGCCAGATAAAGATGAACGTGCCAAAGCAATTACACTCCCCATCACCGATGATTCAGATTATGAAGGCGATGAAACGTTTATTATCACCTTATCTAATCCAACGGGTGGAGAAGGTGAATATCTGGCAAAACTCGGTACTCCTACCCAAATCACTGTGACGATTGTTGATGATGAAGCAGCAGACCCAGTGCCCGGTATATTACAATTCTCAACCAGCAGTTATTCTGGCACAGAAGGAAACAACACGCTCAATATCACAGTGGAACGCACGGGCGGTAGTGATGGTCAAGTCTCGGTGCAATATAGGGTCAATGGCACTGCCACGTTGAGTCAGGATTATACGGGTGGCACGGGTACATTAACTTGGAATGACGGAGATTCAAACGTTAAGTTATTGAATCTCAATCTGATTGACGATAAAGAGATTGAAGAATCCGAAACACTCAATTTGACCTTATTTAGTCCAACAGGTGAAGCGACTTTGGGCAATCCGGCACAAGCCATTTTAACTATTACCGATAATGACGAAGCGGGAGTTGCAGGAGTATTACAATTCTCAACTTCAAGTAATAGTGTTAAAGAAGGAGACGGTACACTCAATATTATAGCCACACGCACAGGCGGTAATAGTGGTGAAGTCTCTGTACAATATATGACCACTGGCGCAAGCACCGCAAATAGTAGTGACTATACGGGGGGTAGTGGTACATTGACATGGGCGGATGGCGATAGCAGCGATAAGTCATTCACGATAAATATAAGTGATGATGAAGACGTTGAAGACGCTGAGACGATTCAATTCACTTTAATGAATCCCTTAGGTGAAGCGACTTTGGGAAGTCCTGCACAAACAACGGTAACTATTAGCGATAATGATGTAGCTATTGAGGAAAAATCAGAGACAAAAGCAACGCCTGAACCTGTGGTAACACTAGAACCAGTGGTGACACCAGTAACACCAGAGCCAGTAGCTGAACCAGTGGTGACACCAGTCGCACCAGAACCAGTAGTGACAATGCCAGCACCTGTGGTAAATCCTGAGTCAGTGACATCAACACCTATCATTAATCCAGGGACAATGCAAGGTACCTCTGCGGGAATATTACAATTTGCCTCAACAACTTACGTGGCTGAGGAAGACGAAGGTGATCTTTATAAAATTGTAGTCAATCGCACAGGTGGTAGTCATGGAGAAGTTTCGGTGCAATATCTCACAACAGTTGCTAGTACTGCAACGTTTGGCCTTGATTTTATGGGTGGTAATGGAATGCTCACTTGGGCTGATGGTGATACAGAAGCTAAATCAGTGAGTCTGAATCTCATTAAAGATAATGAGACAGAAAGCTTAGAAACCGTTAATTTCATGTTATCTAACCCAACAGGGCAAGCCAGTTTGGGAACGCAAACCCAAACAACGTTAGTTATTAGCGATATGGTACCTGAAATAGAACCGATAGCCGAAGAAGAACAAGATGCTAAGAACACCACGCCAGGTATCCTACAATTCTTGGCTCCCTTCTATACGACAAATGAAGGCATTGGTAATTTAACCACTTTCACCGTGACAAGAAGGGAAGGCAGTGATGGTGAAGTATCAGTCGCTTATACGACAGATGGCGGTAGTGCCTTGCTTGATTATGACTACGTGGGAGGGACTGGTGAATTAGTTTGGAAGAATGGAGACACGACTCCCAAATCTATCGCTTTAATGATTCTTGATGACAAACAAGCAGAAGACTTGGAGACAATCCCATTGATTTTATCAGAACCAACGGGTGGCGCAATATTGGGAGTCATTCAGCGAGCAAGCTTAATTGTGGTTGATAATGATGGACAATACCGCCCTGACTCATCTCAAGAAAGTAATGAATACAGTGCCAACCCTGAAGAAGAGGAGAGTGAAGTAACAAGCAATCCTGGAGAAAAAGAAAGTGAACAGACTCCCTCCCAAGCGAAGAGTGAATCTACTTCTCCTGCTTTGCCAAGTTTAGGAAATGGCATGGGTGTTTCAATAGAGGGAACAATATTCAATGCAGAATTGCTGAAAAAATCGTTTGACACAAAAATCCGTTTTCAAGGGGGTGCTAAAGCTAATGCCCAAAACTATCAGTCTTCTATCACACTATCGCCCTCCCGTCAGGTAAAGATTGTAGGCGAAATTGAAGTTGACGCATATCACGTTGGCAAAAAAGTAGATATTCTGATAGTCAAAGCCCTATTCAATAACGTGTCAAATGCTTTTGAGTTTTTAATGTTTGGTGACGAAGGACAAATCGTTGATTGGGATGGTGATTTAGCCACGTTGATTGCCGCCGAAAAAAATGTGACGTTATCGGAAACACAACCTGTTGATATCTATCGCGGTTGGCTAAAACCTGCTGTTTACCAAATATATTTCGGTTATCGTCTCACTGATGGCTTTATCTTTTTCAATGGGGAACAGCCGATTGAGATACAAGTGACAGATGACGAGCTTATCTCCCATGAAGAAGAGGATTCACAACCCATTATTGGATTTAGTCCTGATAACAGTCAAATCATTACTCGTTTCATTGAAGACAAGGAAGACAAGCCCCAGATTTGGGATGTGGACAGCGGACTTCGATTAGCTCCCTCAATGAGAGAAGCACTTAAGCCAGCCGCTTTCAGTCCTGAAACCAACTTGATTATTATTGGTTCAGAGAATACAGCCCACTTATGGGATATTGAGATTCAACAAGAAATTGCTGTATTAACCGGGCATGAAGGAAATATTGAATATATCACTTTTGGTAACTATGGCAAACATGTCCTCACCGCATTAACTGATGGAACGATATATCTTTGGGAAACTGAAACGGCAGAATTGTTAGCAACTCTGAAAGGACATGAAGATGGTATAAAGCAAGCCGCTTTCAGTGAGGACGGCAAACACCTTGTTACTGCGTCTTGGGATGGTACAGCCCGTCTTTGGCAGATTCCCTCCGAAGGCAAAGGAGAACGGCGAGAAATTTCTGCTCCCAAACTCGCACTATTCCAACATGACGGCGTTGTTGAACATGCCGCTTTCAGTCCTGATGGTAAACAAATCATCACCACATCATGGGATAAAACGGCTCAGCTTTGGAATGTCGACACAGGGCAGAAAATCCTTACGCTTACAGGGCATAGAAACGGCGTTTCTCATGCAACCTTTAATCCTGAAGGTGAATACATAGTCACCACCTCTTGGGATAACAGTGTGCGGCTGTGGGAGGCAAAAACGGGTGAAACTATCTGGGTACGAGAACATCAATCGGGTGTTAACCACGCCGTGTTTAGTCCCGATGGCCAAATTATCGTGACTGGTTCCAATGATGGCACGGCTCGTTTATGGAAAACTGCAACGGGTGAACCTCTCAAAACCTTGAAAGGGCATAAAGGCAATGTCTGGCATGTTGGATTCAGCCCTAATGGAAAGCGAGTAATAAGTGCATCATGGGATGATACCGTGCGTGTGTGGGAGGTTGAAACCGGCGAATTATTAACCGTGCTGAAAGACTAAATTGAAGCGGTTGGAGTCCAAACCTAAAAGTAGAGACACACGACCGTATGTCTCTACTTTCGTTCCCAATTTATTTTGCGATGGGTTGCGCTTTTAGTTGGCAAAATGAATTTTGCACTCCAGTTTGGAAACTATCTGCGTAACATCAGTTAATGATTAAAAAAAGATTGTGATTAATTCTATTTTGTTACATTTAATAAAATCAATGACTTGTAGGGTGGATTTCGCTATAGCGCATCCACCAAAACTGTTGATTAATCAGGTGGATACGCACAAGCTTTATCCACTCTACATGAAATCTAACAAAGTAGAATTAAATATTCAAGTTTTAGAGGTTATTAAATCCTTATTCTCTAGAATTTCAAGCCGAAGGGGAGAACAAAGTCCAAGATTTATTTTAAAAATGGTGTCCATTGATAAATTTTTATCGCTACCCATTGTGGCACTATCTATATTTTAACTTTGGGACATTTCATCATGCTTAAATTTCCTTATGGGAATAGTGATTTTTACCGTATCCGAACCGATAATTATTTTTATGTGGATCGGAGTAGTCATATTCGAGTGATTGAAGAAACGGGAGATCAACTACTGTTCCTACGCCCACGGCGATTTGGTAAAAGTTTGCTGTTATCAATGTTAGAAAATTACTATGATGTTTTAAAAGCTTCAGAGTTTGAACGCTTGTTTGGGGAATTGGAGATTTTTAAAAATCCGACGGAGAAACATAATCAATATTTGCTGATGAAGTGGGATTTTTCTAATATCAATTCCCAAGGAACACTTGCTGAAATAAAACGTTCATTACATAATCACCTCAATAATCGTATTGAAGCGTTTATGGTTCATTATCAAGAATTATTGCAATATCAAATTAGAATTGATCCACAGGATGCGATTTCTTCATTTGAATCTGCTTTAATTGCTATTTCACAAACTCCCTATCGACTTTATCTATTAATTGATGAATATGATAATTTTGCCAATGACTTAATGATGGGGCAGGGACAAACTAGCCCTGAACGTTATAAAACACTCTTGTCAACAGAAGGTTCTCTCAAAGCACTTTTTCGAGCGGTTAAATCGGCGAGTAGTGGCAATGGTTTGGAACGGGTTTTTATCACAGGCGTATCTCCCGTTTTGATGAGTGATATTACCAGTGCTTATAATGTCGCCGAAAATATTTATTCACAACCGGAGTTTAATGATGTCTGTGGTTTTCGAGAATCTGAACTCACATCCGTTGTCAATCAAGTCGTTGCCGAATGTAAACTATTACCAGACTTGGGGCAAAAAACTTTAAACTTGATGCAGACTTTCCATAATGGTTATTGTTTTAGTGTCAGTGTGAATGAATTAGTTTACAACCCGACTTTAGTGCTTTATTTTTTGAAACATCTTCAGCGTTATTGTCAATTTCCGCAGCAGATGTTGGATGATAATTTGGCGATGGATTTAGGAAAACTAACTTATCTCTCCCGTTTACCTAATGGAAAAGCCATTATTTGGCAGGCATTGAATGGAACACCACCTTTGGTTCTTTCATTACTGGCTAATCGTTTTGGCGTTGATCAGATGTTAAAAACGAGTCAAAGCAACCAGTTTATTGTATCTTTGCTTTATTATTTGGGGATTTTAACGTTGGATGGAAAAACGGCACTGAACGAATCACGTTTTAAAATTCCTAATTTAGTAGTCAGAAAACTCTACGTGGAACATCTTTTTGAAATGCTGTTGCCCCAAGATACAGAACGCGAAATCATCCGTGACATGGCTAAAGAGTTTTATCAAAGTGGTGATTTACAACCCGTTTGTGACTTTATGGAACAGCGTTATTTTAAGGTATTTGATAATCGTGATTACACAACCGCAAACGAGTTAACCATCAAAACCGCTTTTATGACAGCTCTTTTTAATGATGTTTGGTATATGATAGATTCAGAAAAAGCGTGTCAACGGCGATATACCGATTTAACGATGATTATCCGCCCGGATTTTCGAGAGTTACCCTTGTATGACTTTATCTTGGAATTTAAGTATTTAAAATTAGGTGAAGTCAAATTAAGTGGAGAGGAACTCAAAAAATTGAGTCAAACCGAATTGGAAGCCTTAAAACCGGTGACAGAAAAATTGGAGGAAGCGAAACAGCAATTGTTGGATTATCAAAGGTGTTTGGAAGAGAAATGTCAGGAAGTATTAAAACTAAAACTCATTAGTGTGGTTGCGGTGGGGTTTGATAGAGTGGTGTGGAAAACGATTTGATATATCTTGGAGTCCAAAATTTATTTTGGGCAATTTCCAAACTAAAGTTTGGACTCCAATATTCTCAATTTTAGTCTTTCAGCACCGTTAATAGTTCTCCCGTTTCAATCTCCCATATTCGCACGGTATTATCCCATGATGCACTTATTACTCGCTTTCCATTAGGGCTAAATCCAACATGCCAGACATTGCCTTTATGCCCTTTCAAAATATGAAGCGGATTACCTGTCAGGGTTTCCCATAAACGCACTGTACCATCACTTGATGAAGTCACAAGATTTTGTCCATCTGGGCTAAAAACAACATAATTAAGACTGCTTTGATGTCCCACAAAAACCATGATGGATTCGGGATTATCAATGAGGGGCGTTTTCCATAAACGGGCAGTTTTATCCCAAGAAGTGGTTACAACATATTGACCATCTGGACTAAAAGCCGCATGAGAGACTCCGTTTTGATGGCCTTCTAAAATAGCTAATTCCTCACCGGTATCAGTATCCCACATACGAGCGGTTTTATCCCATGATGTGGTAATCACCTGTTTTCCATCAGGACTGAAAGTAGCATGTTCTAAAATTGCTTGGTGTTCTAACACCAAAAGTTCTTTGCCGGTTTCAACCTCCCACAAACGAACCGTATTATCCCAAGAAGTGGTTGCCAGAAGTCGTCCATCGGCACTAAAGCTGATATGCTTGACGGCATCTTTATGCCCTATAAATTCAGCTAACAATCTTCCATTGTTGACATTCCAAAGATAAACGATATTATTGGATACTGTTGCGATTTGTTGTCTATCTGGACTAAACGTTGCATATTCCACATTGGTTATTGGCAAGTTGAAATGAGATAATCTATGCCCAGTTTTACTCTCCCAAAAACGAATTTTACCATTACTCGAAGCCGTGAGAATTTGGTTGCCATTAAAAATTGGCCAAATGTTGAGTGGTTTTTGAGAATCTTCGCTTTCTTGATTTATTCTCACTTGGATGCCTTGTTCGCCATTAAAAACAATCAAGCCACTTTTTTGTAAATAGTAACCAAAGAAGATGGCTAAATGATCTTTGCCTGATAAACCTTGGTGTATTTCTACAGATTGAGTTTTCAAGAGAGAAATATTTTCACGAGCAGCTACTAAGCTACCTAAATCGCCATCCCATTCTAAGGTTTGTCCTTTTTTATCAAACATTAACCAGGTTTTTACATGGTTGAAATCTTCAGATAGCAAACCAGCCACGATTAAAATATCCGCTTTCTGCCCAACATGGTTAGCATCAACATCTATTTGACCTACTATGTGGATTCCTTGGGAGTTCGACAACGTGAGTGTCGATTGATAATCTTCACCATTAACTGATGCGCCCCCTCTGAAGAAGGTGTTTACTTGACATTCTCCCGTTTCTTCAGAAAAATACTGAGCAATTTCCGTTTGTTGGGAGAAACAATCCTGTTTTTCTGTGGGAAAGACAACATGCCCTTGTCCTAAACTGGGCAAGAAAACCGTGTCATCATCACTAATGATTAATTTCGTCTCCGCTAAACCCAATTCGACATTGCCAGTGACATTAAACAACATGAAATGGACAGTCTCAGCACCTTCCGATTCTTCATCATCTAAGAGCGTTAATGTGATGGATTTTGGCTCCTTGTCACTATCTTTCCACTTTAAACGGCCAAAACTATCGCCTGTATAATCATAGTTGGCAAAAGCACTACTATCAGGTTTTGCGATGTATTGCACAGAAACCTCCCCTTCACCATCCCCGGTTCGAGTAACCATCAGTGTCGCAATTTTGCCATCGCCTTCCATTTTGGTATAAGTCTCGGCTGAAAATTTCACTGCATTGATTTCGTTGATTATTTCTTGGGAGGGTTCATGGGTATATTGCCCAAAATCTTGAGGTAACGGCGTTTCATCATCCGTTATTCCTAAAACGGCATACCTTGGTTTTCCCAACTTAATAGGTCCTAATGTTCTAAGCAGTTGCAATTCAATGGTTTCAGGGCCTTCAATCTCTTCATCATTAAGCAGTGTTAAGTTAATAGGTTTCGGCGTATTATCTCCCGCCTCCCAAACCAACCAACCTGAACCACCCACATAATCTTGACCTATTATCGCTGTACCACCGATTATGCCGTATTGCACCGAAACACGGCTTTGGTTAACAACACTTTTCGTCACGGTGAAAGTTGTCAGTTTACCGATTTCTTCATGAGTAATATAGAAGTCTGAGAGAAATTGTATGGTGATTGGCTCTTCTTCTATTTTGACAGTTTCAGTCGTTTCTCCTTCAGTCATTTCTCCCGTTTCATCGAACTCCATCGACATCATGTCGGGGGTTGGCTTATCGTGAATTGTTAACACTGTTTGGAAAGGCGTACCCAATTGGGCATCACCTGTTGGGTTAAATAACATGAGGCGAACCGTTTCTGGCTGTTCATCCAGACCCTCATCAATCAAGGTGATTGTTATACGTTTCGGTTCCTCATCACCATCTAACCACGTCAATTCACCATTTCCTTCTGTATAATCTACCCCAGAAATCGCGGTGCTGTCCGTCGTTGTCGTATAATGTACCGAGACTTCGCCTTCATTGCCACCGGTACGAGTGACTTTAAGATGGCGCAGTTCACCGTGTTTTTCACTGGCAAGATAGCTTTCCGATGAAAATTGTAAAGTCCCTCGTTTAGATTGAGAAACTAAATCATCATCCTTAATCGTAACGGTTAATAAACTATTCCCCAATTTTGCCCCACCCGTAGGTTCCCATAAATTGACCGTAAAACCTTCATCCGTTTCCATGGCGGCATCATTAGCGATAGGAATGCTAATACGTTTTGGGGCTTTGTCTTTATCAGCCCAAGTCAACGTACCTTGCGTGGTTTGATAATCAAAATTCTCCGAAGCTGTACCCGCCGTGGTACTATAACTAATAGAAACTTCGCCATCATTACCATCAGATCGTTTAACAAGGACATTCACAATACCTTCACTTTCTTTCACTTCAGATTGGGTGGCTGAGAAACTGAGCTGCCCATGATTGATGGGAATACCGCCTTCTGGTTCCATCACGATATTCAGGGAGGCAAAACCACTGGTCGTATCCAATTCCACTTCTTGATCTTCAAAACCGGCAACACGAACAACTGCTCTCCGTCGTCCGTGCGGTAGTAACATATTATAGTTGCCTTGATCGTGGAAAAGATTTGGATCGAAATCAGGAAGCGGATTGCCAAATTCATCTAAAAATACCAGTTCGGCATTATCTACCGATGAAAAGTCTAAGGCACTGGAAATATGCAAACTCCCAATTCCTGGAGGGGCGTTGGTATTATTGGTGGTGAAGGAAAATACCTCGCTAAAACTTCTAGCACCATAGTTATCAATGGCTTCGACCTTCCAAAAATACTCGGTGCCATCGCGCAAACCTGGCTTACCGTCATTTAACGGATCATCAATGGGGGTCTTCTTGTCAAGGTAAGTCATTGACCAAGGCAATTCTTCCTGCCGATAAACCACTTTATTGAAATCGGGATCAGTCGATACCAATAAGGTGTAAGTCATTAGATCACCGTCCGGATCAACAGTGCTTTCCCAGTCAAATATCAGGGTGGTTTCGGACCGGCTGTCATCGGCGGGCGTAAGCAAGTTGAAAGCGTTAGGAGAACGATTGCCGATTTTATTTTTATACACCACCGAACGCTTGATGGCTGACATATCACCGCTAAGGGTGTCATTGACAAAGTAAAATACTTCGTATTTGCCAGGTTCGTAGAATTGGTCAAAGAGATCGGTGAAACGATTGTTTTCGTCAACTGTGGTCAAAAATAAACGTTCTAGCTCATTGATTTCTAATTGTTCAGTTGCTTCAGCTCCATCCTTCTCCAAAACCATGGACGGCACACGAATGTCTACCATAACTTTCTGTTCTTCTACCCGGGCGAGGTTGTTGACGGTGGCAAACAAATCGCTTGTTGATTCCGTTACTTTCAAGAAAGTCGTTTGGGTTACTTTTAGAATTTCGGCGGGTGCGTTTATATCCGTTATTTTTAAATCAGTCCCTGCGCCCAAAAAAATATGAGCCGCTTTGTTACCATCTCCTGTGGACAAGTCATTACTACCTTCTCCATCACTGTTATCATCTAACAAAGGATGTTGGGCTGCTTTATCTTGGAAACGGTTATTCACAGTATCATTGTCGATCCGCGTGATGATTTCGGTGGTTTCAGTGGCGAGTTCAAAAGCGGTTTTCAGCGACTTGCTTTTGCCCAATTGAGAAAATAGAGCTTCCATAAAAAATTCACCACTGCGGGTTTCATCCGGTTCTTTAGGCCCTTTATAGGATTCTTCATCATGTGCGGCACTGGTAACAATGACTCTGCCCTGTTTGGATAATGGCGGAATAAAACTACCTGAATAACAAGAACCTATGATGACAACACGCGGTTTTTCTAACGCATTTTGATTGAGGCCCGATTCCAAATAATCAAGCCAGCCGGATAAATCAAAAGGCATTATCTTGGCTCCATCACCATTATCAATGTAAAAGCTACCGTCTACACCACCATGATCAACCATCACAATATAGAGCGGTGCTGGGGCATCTTTGATACGTTTTTGCAAGTCTGAAAAAGCCGCTTGAATAGCATTTTTTGTGGGCATCCCATCAACAATCACTCCAACCTTTTCCTGATCCGTGTTGTAATTGAAGTAATGGATATTTTCATCCTTAAAACCCTGCATTTTCATTCGTCGATAAATTCGATTTAACGTCTTGTTATAAGTTTCCATCCCTTCGCCATCAGCGATGCGACCTTGCACTAGAATGGCATAACCAGCAACTTGACTGACTGCCAGGATTTGTTGTTCTGATTCAGCCTCCTTCAAAGCAACATTGCCACTAAACGTGGTTTGGAACAGGTATTCGCCCTCAATGTCAAAAGGCGGTAAGTTTTCAAAACGATAATCTCCACTGTCGGTATGGGTTTTTGTCGTTCTAGTGAAACTATCAAAGTTTGGATCAATTACCGTCAATTGAATTTCCAAATCTTTTAAACTTCCCACCATATTTTGTGAACGATAAAGCTTACCTGTGATTTCAACCGGGGTATTTTTTAAAATGGTGGCATTGCTGAGATTCAGATATAATTCGGTTTTCACAAAATTCACTAAAATCTTTATGGTTTCTTCATCACTCAATTCACCTGCTGTTTCAGTCACTTTCACCGTGACATAAAAGAGGCCAACCTGATCCGGTGTCCAAGAAAAATTTCCCGTTTCTGGATCAATAGTCGCGCCTTCTGGTGCGCCTAACAAACTGAATGTTAAGGCATCATTGAACGGATGAAATGCGCTAGCAGTCAAGTTGATCGTCGCTCCCATAGTCACGGTTTGATCACCAATTGGATCGAGGACGGGCTTGGTATTGACTGTTAGCATGAGGGTTTCACTGGTACTGAGATTAGTTGGTTCTCCATCCGCCTCGGTCACTTTCACGGTTACCTTATAATTATCGGGGCGCGTGGGTATCCAAGTGAATTTACCGGTTAAGGGGTGAATCGTGGCACCTTCTGGAGTCTCACCATTAACCAGACTGTAGATAAAAGTATTGCCTTGTTCATCATTGGCTTTCACGGTAAAGTTAAATACGCGATTCACTGGAATGGTGTGATTGCCGATGGGTTCCAACACAGGGGGAGTATTGAGGCCCACACTGATGAAAAACGTTTTCGCATCAGTGAGTTCACCCACTTTTTCTATCACTTGAACAGTTACTTCAAAAACGCCATTTTCAGTGGGTGTCCAAGTAAACGCTCCAGTTTTCGGCTCAATATGGGACCCTTCAGGTGCAGCCACTAAACTGAATTGCAATGGATTGTTCTCTGGATGAGAAGCTGTTGCAGTTAATGTTAACGTATTGTTCGCCTCCACCGCTTGATTCTTAATAGGTGTAAGGAACGGATGGGTATTGACAAAAATATCAACGGTTTTACTGGTGCTGAGATTATTTGGTTCGCCATTGGTTTCAATAGCTTGAACCGTTATTTTATAAGTACCGGTTGCGGTGGGTGTCCAAGTAAATTGCCCTGAACTCGGATGAATGGTTGCGCCCTCTGGAGCCTCACTCAAACCATAAATAAATTGGTTATCTTGGGCATCTGTCGCTTCAGCGGTAAAATTAAAAACCCGATCTAAAAGTATAGCTTGATTGTCAATCGGTTTTAAGGTGGGTGGCGTGTTCATGCTTACTGTAATGGTAATAGTTTCTTCGGCAGTTAAACCGGCTGATTCAGTCACCACGATTGTCGCTTTGTACACCCCATCTTCCGTTGGAGTCCAATTAAATGTACCTGTTTCAGGATCAATCAAAGCATCAGCTGGCGCATCTTTAAGGCTGAAGGTAAGCGGATGATGATGGACAGCACTTGCAGTAAAAATCAATGGTATGTCAACAGGTACCGTTTTATCACCAATAGCGTCTAAAATTGGATTGTTAGTGAGCGTAATGGTAATTTCTTCAGTGGCTGAAAGATTATTCGGATTTTGCCCATTGTCTGTTACCACGATGGTAAATGTAAATTCACCGGATTGACTGGGTATCCACGAAAATTGTCCCGTAATAGGATTAATATTTGCACCAGATGGAACACTTCCTGCGAGACTAAATGTTAGAACTTGGGCTGGTGCATCAGGATCGCTTGCTGTCGCTGTGAAAGTAACTGGACTTCCATCATAAGGCTTCAGAATGTCACCAATGGTAATGGTACTGAGAACAGGGGGATCATTGGTTAAACCTAAGTTGATGGTTGCGGTGATAACGTTGCCACCTAGCCCGTTGTCGTTATCAGATAGTGAAGCTTGAATATCAAAAGTACCATTGTTGATACTGGCTGGACTAAATTTGAGACCGGCATTACCTTCGGCAAAGGTGATAAAACTTCCAGCCGCAATTGCTGTTGTACCATCATTTTGGTATAGAGTGCCTTCGGTGATGTTGGTAATTTTGAAATGGGTTACTTCATTATCGTCAACAGCGTTACGCGAAATGACTAAGCCACTAGAGGATTGTCCGCCTTCTTCTGCATTGGCATTGGTAACGGAAGGCGGATCGGCAACAGGGTTGATAGTGATAGTTGCTGTAATTGGATTGCCACCAAGTCCAGTATCATCCGCTGAAATAGCGGCTTGAATATCAAAACTACCTGTCGTTACAAAATTATCATTGACTAGTGAATTTGGGTTTGATAAAAAACGTAATCCGGCTTGTCCTTGAACATAAGTAATAAAATCACCCTCATTTATTGAGGTAAAACCATTGTTGTGGTATAAAGTGCCATTAGTAATATTGGTAATTTTAAAATGAGTTACTTCAGTCCCGTCAACGGCATTTGCTGAAATGACTAAGCCACTATCACTCATTATGTCTTCATCAGTGGTTGCCGGCGTGATGGTGGGCGTATCTGCTATCGTGCTAATTTTGATAGTCGCCGTTATGACATTACCACCAAGTCCACCATCATTAGCTGTAGCTGCTTGAATGTTGAAAGTGCCGATCAGATTTGAATTAGGAGAGGGGGTAAATTTAAGCCCTGCATTGCCTTCCGCAAAAGTTATAAAAGTCCCTGTCGTAATTTCTGCGATACCATCATTTTTATATAAAGTCCCATTTTGAATGTTGGTAATTTTGAAATGGGTAACTTCAGTACTGTCAATGGTGTTGCGAGAAATCACTAAACCAGAGGTGCTTTGGGTATCTTCATCTGTAATCGCTGTTGTGACGGTTGGTTTATCAGCAATTGGAGTAATAGTAATATTGACAGTGGCGGTATTGGAATCGACAACCCCATCATTCACTTTAAAAGTAAAAGAATCACTTCCCTTATAATTACTCGTGGGCGTATAAATAAAAAAACCGGTACTGCTAGTTATAGTGACTGTGCCATTACTCGGATCGGAAGCCTTTATGTAAGTTAAATTATCCCCATCGGCATCGGTGGCAGTCAATAAATCATTTAAAAAACTATCTTCATCAATGGTGAAAGTACCATTACTGGCAACAGGGTTGTTATTGGGAAGATTTGGATCATTGACATTGACGGTGACGGTAATCGTGTCGCTTCCACCACTGGGATCAACAACCTTCACAACAAAACTATCTTGACCAATAAAATTGAGAGTCGGTGTATAGCTAATCGCTTTGGACGTACCAGTACCCGCAACGCTTGCTGTGCCATGACTGGCTTGAGTGTCAATGCTCCAAGTTAAAGTGTCGCCATCAGCATCACTGGCATTTAAAGTAAGGCTAAATGGACTACCGGGATCATTATCTTCTGACATGGCAACGGAAAGAGAAGGAGCTTCCGTGATAGAAGGCGAATCGTTAACCGAACTAATCGTTACATTTACGGTAATTGTGTCAGATAAACTGCCGTCACTGACTTCTACGATAAAACTATCGCTACCATTAAAATTAGCAACCAGATCATTGTAACTAATAGATTTAGATGTTCCCGTGCCAGATACGCTTGCTGTACCGTTGCTGGCTTGACTACTAATACTCCAAGTTAAAGTATCACCATTAATATCACTGGCACTTAAAGTCTTACTAAATGCGGTAGGTGTACTATCCTCTGACATAGTGACGGAAACAGAAGTGCCTTGCGTGATGATGGGAGGCGCGGCGGGAAACAGACAACAAGCATATTCAGCACCGTTCATGGCGGTATCATCACCACCACCCTGTTCTTCCTCAACTCTTGTTCTAACTCCGCATATTGCTTGTCCGCTAGGACAATATTGATAGCTATTCCATGTTCCCCAAGACATACCACCAGGGGCCTGTATTTCCCCTTGCTCGCACGCAAAGGCTATAGAATTAAGTGCTGTATCATCACTACCACCGTCCGTTTCAAAGCTTCTCTTAGAACCTGTCATGAATGTTGATGATGTGCATCTCACAGACGAATTCCAAGTGCCCCAGCCCCCTACTGTGCTTGTGATATTTCCCATAGAGGTACCATCCCTTTTATAACAATCTAGCCGAATCCCGTTAACTGCAGTATCATCATCACCCCCCCGATCCGCTTCTACTTTCATGGCATAACCACCCGCAAAACTTCCTGTTGGGCAGTTATCCCAAGCACCCCAATCTCCCCACTGTCCAGCATACATGAAGGTATAAGCTTGTAGCGATGGCATAATCAAAATCAATAAAATGGTCAGTAAATATTTCATCTTTTTGAGATAGCGAATAGGGGATTTAATACACCCCACTATTTCTTTAAGATAATGGAGGACACTTTTTTTCTGACCATGTAAAATGGCCTTCGTTTTCTCTTGTAACCAATAAATTGGAAACCAGAAAATATCGTGGCGTTTGAGTGTGCGTATAAGAGATAACATAATTGTTTGCTCCTGTTTGGATTATTAAAATCAGTTTAAGTTATTAGCTATAGCGTTTTCCGATTGAATGAAGTACGTTTCTAGTTGTTTTGTTCATTGCGCTACGCATATTTCCCGAAATTTTGTACTTTATATAAACGGGGAACGCTATAATATTTGCATACGACTAGGCAAACGTTTATCAGTGGTATCATCCGCATGGAGTTGGGCAAAAGAGAGTATGCGCCCTGATTCAGTAATTGGATATCAGCCCTGTTTTGTAAAGTTCTAACATCACCTTGTAATTGTATATCTAGCCATAATTCTTTATTATCGACAAAAGGACGAGTGGGTAGATTAAAGCCTTGCTCTAACCCTTTGGCACTATTGCGATACCACCAAAAGTTAAACTACAAGGATTGCTTATAAAAACCTTTAACTACAGGGATTGTATATAATAAAGGATAAGTCAAAACCAAAATCTTTAACGACAAGGATTGTTTATAGTATAAGGGGTTATGAGTATTTATTCAGGAGCATTTTTAATTGTGCTTATTGAATAATCTATTAAAATTTTTTATATTGGTATTATCAGAAATAATTTTGCAAATAACATTGCAAATAGCCTTGCAAATTGCAGAAAAAACGTCACGAAAAGTACAACCGACAGTATAACGAAATTGGAAAAAATCGCTACAAATCAATTTCATCCCAACGTTAATTGTTAATTTTTATGATATAATTACCCTGAATAATCTATCCTATTAAAATTAATATAAAATCAATAGATTATTACTTTAAGCAAAAATTATACCTTAATATATTTTAAACTTTGAGCCTCTTGCAAAACCCTTAGTTTGGACTGAAGTTCATTACGTTAGGATTTCCAGAAACCGAGGTATTTCTTCAGCTTCGGAAAATCGTACTTCATGAACAAAATAACCTTTTGTGAGTTCTGCAAAAGTCTCCCTTAGAAATGTGCATGAAACAACTTACCCAAATGTTGGAGCAAACCTGACAGGTTTCCAAAACCTGTCAGGTTTAGTTGTCGAAGTTATTTTGTACACGTTCCTTAAAAATACTTAAGAAGCCTGCATAAAATTAAGTTTTCCAACGTTGTATTAAACTTTTTCGTGTTGATTATAAAAATATTTTTAACTATTGGTTGAAACAAAGGAGTTTTTATCGTGCTTAAATTTCCTTATGGGAATAGTGATTTTTACCGTATCCGAACCGATAATTATTTTTATGTGGATCGGAGTAGCCATATTCGAGTGATTGAAGAAACGGGAGATCAACTACTGTTCCTACGCCCACGGCGATTTGGTAAAAGTTTGCTGTTATCAATGTTAGAAAATTACTATGATGTTTTAAAAGCTTCAGAGTTTGAACGCTTGTTTGGGGAATTGGAGATTTTTAAAAATCCGACGGAGAAACATAATCAATATTTTGTGATGAAGTGGAATTTTTCTAATATCAATTCCCAAGGAACACTTGCTGAAATAAAACGTTCATTACATAATCACCTCAATAATCGTATTGAAGCGTTTATGGTTCATTATCAAGAATTATTGCAATATCAAATTAGAATTGATCCACAGGATGCGATTTCTTCATTTGAATCTGCTTTAATTGCTATTTCACAAACTCCCTATCGACTTTATCTATTAATTGATGAATATGATAATTTTGCCAATGACTTGATGATGGGGCAGGGACAAACTAGCCCTGAACGTTATAAAACACTCTTGTCAACAGAAGGTTCTCTCAAAGCACTTTTTCGAGCGGTTAAATCGGCGAGTAGTGGCAATGGTTTGGAACGGGTTTTTATCACCGGCGTGTCTCCCGTTTTGATGAGTGACATTACCAGTACTTATAATGTGGCGAAAAATATTTATCATGAACCTGAGTTCAATGAGTTGTGTGGATTTCAAAAAACGGAGATTAAGACTACTTTAACTCGAATTGTGAAAGAATGCGGATTTACAGAAGATAAAGTCAATCAATCATTGGATTTGATACGAATTTTTTATGATGGTTATCGTTTTAGTAAATTGGGTTCCAAAGACATTTATAATCCCACATTGGCCCTCTATTTTTTTGATTCGTTTCAAAAAGACTGTCAATATCCTGATCAAATGTTAGATGACAATTTGGCGATGGATTTAGGAAAACTAACTTATCTTTCCCGTTTGCCCAATGGCAGAGCGATTATTTGGCAGGCATTGAATGGAACACCGCCTTTGGTTCTTTCATTACTGGCTAATCGTTTTGGCGTTGAGCAGATGTTAAAAAAGACTCAAAGCAACCAGTTTATTGTATCTTTGCTTTATTATTTGGGGATTTTGACGTTGGATGGAAAAACAGTACTTAACGAATCACGTTTTAAAATTCCTAATTTAGTGGTACGCAAGCTTTATGTGGAACATCTTTTGGAAATGTTGTTGCCACAAGATACAGAACGCGAAATCATCCGTGACATGGCTAAAGAGTTTTATCAAAGTGGTGATTTACAACCCGTTTGTGACTTTATGGAACAGCGTTATTTTAAGGTATTTGATAATCGTGATTACACAACCGCAAACGAGTTAACCATCAAAACCGCTTTTATGACAGCTCTTTTTAATGATGTTTGGTATATGATAGATTCAGAAAAAGCGTGTCAACGGCGATATACTGACTTAACAATGCTTATCCGCCCCGATTTTCGGGAATTACCATTGTATGATTTTATCTTGGAATTCAAGTATTTAAAATTAGGTGATGTCAAATTAAGTGGTGAGGAACTCAAAAAACTGAGTCGAACTGAATTGGAAGCCTTAGAACCGGTGAAAGAAAAATTGGCAGAAGCAAAACAGCAATTGTTTGATTATCAAACGTATTTGGAAAAAGAATGTCATGACGTGTTAAAATTAAAACTGATTAGTGTGGTTGCGGTGGGGTTTGATAGAGTGGTGTGGCAAACAGTGTTGAAGCGGTGATTCGGAGTCCAAAATTTATTTTGGTCAATTTCCAAACTATAAGTTACCAAAAGTGACGTATTCAATATCTCCTTCATGCCCGGTTAACACAGCAATTTCTTGCTGAATCTCAATATCCCCAAAAAAAACCTGACGAGTTTTGAAAACCTGTCAGGTTTATATTATTACCTGATGTTACGCAGATAGCTTCCAAACTTTCGTTTCAAATTCATTTTGCCAACTAAGAGCGCAACCCATCGCAAAATAAATTTTGCACTCCAGCCGTTGCAAAATAAATTTTGAACTCCAGCCTGAGAAGAGTTAGGGTTGTGTTTGTTTCCATTAAATTAAAAAACTACCAAAAAACACGCTAACCGCTTTTAATACGTTAAGAAATTTAGGCCGTGCTAATCGACAAAAACCTTCATCATTTACAAATAACAAGTCAGTTTTTAACCATGATAACCCAAGGGAGGGTTGATAGTCTGACTGAACCACTAAATCATACTGTCCTCGTAATTGCCAATAGGTTTTCCAACGGGTAAAACTTTTAGGAAAAGAAACATAACCGGCGCGTGGCATTTGAAAAAGAGGATTACCACCGGGTAATGTGAGAAAGTCTATTTTTAACTCTGGGCGTTTTAGCATCGCTTGCACGAGTGCTTCTTGTAATCCCGTTGCCTGAAGATTGACTGTCCATGATATCAACACCTTCTTAATCTTTGGATCAAATAATATCTCCTTAACCACTTCCATTTTTTGATAAGCATAAGCTAACTTAATCTCCTTTTTACCCATTTGTCCTGCTTTAAAATCTGTTACTGCAGTACGATGTAATTCTGCTAACTCGGATTTACCAATAAGATGATAATAAACGGCTTTTTTAAGAATATATCGGGTGACTTTTTTTAAGGTGCGCTTATTTGCACCGTGTGTTTTCATCAAATCCAATATATTCCGATTATCGTAATACAAAATCCAAGTAGGTACTTTTGCAATAGCCGATAAGTGCCAAATCAATGACTTAGCAGATACAGTCACTCGATAACCCATTTTTGCAATGCGTAAACACCATTCCACATCATCAAAATGGATAAAATAGTCACGCCATAATCCTGCTTCCTTGGCAACATCGGTACGAATTAACAACGAAGCGGCAGCGACATAGTCCACATCCATAGATGATTGACAATGTACTAAATGTTTCGTTAAATCGGCTTCTTCTTCAGTTAATAATGTTTGTACACTGTATCCTTGCCATGAAGGAATCACCTCTAAATGACGATGCCATATTAAATGCCCTGTTTGTAGGTTAACAAATGAACCCATTTCGTTAATCCGCCAAGGATAATCTAATTGCATCATTGTTGAACCGGCAACAGCAACATCAGGTTTGGTTTCTAATAAAGAAACCAATTCAGCAAGTGCGCGACGATGTACTAAAACATCATTATCCAATAGCCAAAGATATTGATAACGGGCAGGTGGTTGAGCAAAAGCCCACTTTAAGCCAGTATTGAATCCCCCTGTACCACCAATGTTTTCTTCATTATAAAGCAAAATAACATTGGGATAAGCTTTTGCTATCGCATCCTTCGTACCATCTGTACTGGCATTGTCTATAACTAATATCTCATAAGCATAACTGGGATAGTCCAGTTTCGCCAGTGACGCTAATAGTTCTAAAATATATTGCTTTTTATTCCATGTAACAATAATAATTAAAATAGGTGGTGCGGTTGTTATAGTTCGGGTAGTCATAAGCGTTTAATAAGTTGATGCAAAATACTATTTTGTCGCCAAAATGTGGTGAGTTGTTTTTGTTGTGCAGGTGGTAATATTTGAGGTTTGATGGGTGTTTTTAAAGCATCAACCATCGCTTTATAATACCACCCAAATTCTAGTGATTGTAAAGCACGGAAGAATCCGAAAAAAAGGCGCGATATAATTAAGTAAGCTGCCGATGGATATGGGAAATAACGACGTATAATCCATATCGTATTGCGCGTTGGATAATAAACCTGTCGCCAATTAGTGCGCCCAATAGGTGATTGGCGATGGATGACGCGACAATTTGGGTCATAGTAAATTTTGTAGTCAAGACGCATAACTCGAATGGCTACTTCAATTTCGTTTTGATACAGAAAAAATTCAGCAGGATACCATCCTACTTTTTCAAATAAATGGCGGCGGATCGCAAAACCACAGCCCACAAATGCGATTGAGTCACCAGGCACATCATTTTTAGGAAGATGCCAAGTATAAACAGGCTTACCTTCTGTAGATTCAATACGGCAAGCAACAATCCCAATATCAAGGTTTGTATCTAAACATTGAATAAGGCGATCAAGTGTTATGTTGTCTACTGGATGTGAATCATCATCCAAAACAAGTATGTAATCACCTTTCGCTTGTTGAAACCCTACGTTATAACCTGCAATACCCGTGTTATTTGGAAGAAATATCACATGCACCCAATCGGTTTGGGTTTGTAAAAATTTTCCCGTACCATCTTGTGAGCCGTTATCAACTGCGATAACTTCAACATCATTACGATGTTCTAAAAGACGCGATAAATGTGTCAGAGTATAGCGGGTTTCCGCAAGACGATTATAATTAAGAAAAACAATACTTAGTTTAGGTAAAATCAGTTCAACACTTTTCATCACTAAATTTTGTGGTAAAGGTCAATTTTATAGTTAATATGATGTCTGAAATAGGGGTTTATCGCAACTTGTTTTAGGTTGTTTACTACCTATAGCATTTTCTTATCTTAATTCTTAAATAATCAATATTCAATTTCTTTTACAAAATAAATTTTGGAAACCAAAATAGTATACTCAGCGCGGGGACAAACTTAACTTTTAACTAATACTGGAATCCAAACCTTTAGGTTTGGAAGGACGGAGTCCAAAATTTATTTTGGAAACTGAATTAATTCACCTTTCTACAGCAAAAGATAAGGACATTGCTTGTCCCTTACGTAATATTTGTAAATCAACATGCTTTGTTGTCGCTAATTGTTGCACCACACCTAACCCTTTAAGAGGGGAGTTAAGTTCTACGCCATTAACAGCAGTGAGTATATCACCAGATTGTAAATCAAACCGTGATAACAAAGTAGCATCTTTGCCGGGCCTTATGCGATATCCCAATAAATGACCACCTTGATTTACTGGAGACATCCGTACTAATTTCATTAATTTGTTTGGATTCGTCTGTAATTGGTGTTGATAATTACTCAATAATTTTCCAGGTCTCATGGCATTATTAGGTGATTTATATTTTGGCATACTGTTTGCATAATTTTTTGATAAGTTGTTTGTCATAACACTTTTATTACCCACTAAATATAAAGTTTCAGTCCGTTCATTTCTAAGTAAAATGACCTTGTTAGGATAAATTTGATGGACTAAAGCACCATTTGGCAAAGGCTGGTTTATACGGTAATAAGAAGATTTTTTTTCTTTGGCAATCGTAATCATTGCATAAGAATTATTATCACTGTAGTAGATACCATGTAGCTTTAAATCAAGTTTTGTTTCAGGCGGTGTATTTGCAATTTGCGTTGCAATTCGATAAGTGGATTTACCAAATAAATACTCTTTAAGTAGTGAGGAAATATCAAGTGTGGGTGTCACGAGTTGCGGATGATTAACTACATAATGAGACTGACTAGATAAATTGTGAATAAATATTGAAGGTGTTGCATTGAATAATAAAAAAAGTTGCACCGCTTTATATCCAAGTATAGCCGCAAGCATAATATTGATAACTACACGCAATGAGGCTGAGAAAATAAAGGCTATTAGCTTATTCATAATTGGTTAATTTTACTCAAAGACTAATAGAAAATGGGTTAAGGAATGTGCATGAAATAATTTACTCAAATGTTGCAATTTAATTGTCGAAGTTATTTTGTACACGTTTTTAAGGATATTTATAATGATGTAATTATACTACAAACGGCTAGAATTTTAACTTTTTAGAGAGTTTAAGTAGCTCAACATTAAAGTCTTTTAACAAAATGACATGATGCGTTAGCAAAATTATCAAAAATTTATCCTGAAAATTCTTAAATCCTGAAAATTCTGATTCTGACAAAATGTTAGGATATTTTTGTGGACTTATTTTAATTTTTTACGAAACTTTATGAACACACAGTTTCCTTAAATTTCGTATCAATTAAAAATTTATCAATGACTCGTTTTATATTTAATATAAGCTATACTAAAACAAAATATAATTATTAAAGTATTAATAGTATGCAAAACAGCGTGTTAAAATTTAACTTAAATTTAGGGGAGTATGTCACCCATGAAAAATAACCTATTCTTAGGGATTCTGCTATCTGCTGTGATGAGTAATATTGTTTATGCACAAGATTGTGATCTGATTGACAGTGCTGAATATGATGACTTATCTTATCTTTGTAATGAGCCTGAAGATACTGTAGCAGAATATCCAGAAGGTGAAGAACCAGAAGATTATCTATTGATGGATTGGTCTATACCAAGCACAACTGAGTCTTCGACTTCTGAAGGTGGAACAACTTCAAATACTCAAACACCATCTGGTAATAGTTCTACTGACAAAACAAGTCAATCTTCCGGCAATACGAGTAAAACTGCTGCTACAGGTGTCGATAAACCAAGTGTCACTACTGAGAGTGATAAACCTATTATTACGGAAAAACCTGTTCTTGTTACGGAAAAACCTCTTCTTGTTGAGGAAACCACGAATAATTCGTCCAACGAAGTTGTTCACTGGGTAACAAGCCATTCTGGGAGAGTCATCATTATTTATCTTAAGGCTAACCCCAATTACGGCAAGGCAAAAAAGCTGACTTTTACTGTTTATCCTAGACATGGTCAGGTCAAAGATAACAAAGATGATACTTTGGGCTATACACCCAACGAAGGTTTTACGGGTGAAGATTCGTTGACTTACAGACTAACTGACACACAAGGCAATAAATCTGATACTACCGTAAATATCGTGGTAAAAGACAAAGAGTCTGGCAATTTGAGCAAGGTGAATTTTTCGGATAAGGCCGATCACAAGTTGGAAATCAACCACGGTGAATGGACGGTTATTGATATCAGTGCCAATTATGATCCCAATGCTCAACAAAAACTCTCTTTAAATCCCTCGGAAAATGGCCAAGTCATTGATAACCAGAATGCTACTTTGACTTATATTCCCAATAAGGACTTTAGTGGTGTTGATAGATTCACTTATACTGTCACTCATGCAAACGGGAAGACATATACTTTTATTGTCATCATTAGGGTTGGCATATTGAGTTATACATACCAAACTGTTGAGCGTGTGGTCAAACATTCCTCTTCTGCTGATCATTTTGTAACAACAAATCTTCGTAGTGTCGCAATCATTGACATCAGAAAACATTATAAACCAGATCATTATCTGTATTTAGTTTTAGGGCTTTCTCCCGATGATCACACTCTCAATGGTCAAGTTGTTGACAATGAAGATGGTACATTGATTTACATTCCTGAAGAAGGTTTTATTGGTATTGATACATTTACTTACATAGTAATTAATAAAAATAAAAAAACTTACAATACCTTTAAGGTTAAAGTAGAAGTCAGGGGAGAAAATCGTATATTACCTGTCAAATGCGACACAATGTATGTTGTTCAAGATCAAGATGTAAAAGATTCGCAGATACTTACCATTGATCCTGATACATATATAATTGTTGAATTAGGTCCCTTGTATTATGGACTTGACTTAGAAGGCATGGCGATTGATCCCATCAATCAATTGTTGTATGCAGTCTCAGGATCAGGTGGCCCATCAAAGCATTCACATTTTGACGGGTATCTTTACTTGGTGAATCCTCAAACAGGTGCTTTAAAGTTTATTGGTGATACAGGTTTTCGTGAATTGACTGCATTAGCATTTCATCCTGACGGTACATTATGGGCTTGGTCTGCACATGGTGCTAAAAATCAGAAAAAAGGCAAGGGTGGAATTATTCAAATTGATCCAGAAACAGCCCAAAGTGATTTGTTGTTTCCCTCAACACTACCCGGTAAAAGTGACATTGAAGGATTAGCTTGGAATACCAATGGCACATTGTTATATGGTAGCGAAAATAGCAATTTGTGGACATTTGATGGTAAAAAATTTAAGCAGATATGTGATAATTTTCCCTCAGAAATTGAAGCCTTAGAAACGCTTTCTGATGGTATGTTGATGTTAGCAGCCGATAATTATAAAGGTAACACAGTGTTTGTCTATAGTCCTGATCACTGCAAAATCATTTTTGAAGATTCTTTTATAACAAACAAGCATTATGAAGATTTGGAATCCATCGCTTGGCCTTTGAAATGTCAAGTACCATCACAACTCTCAAATTGGGAGGCTCAATTTAACGATGGTAACGAGAAAAAAGTGTGTTCAAACAAATCTCAATGGTTAACTATGACAGGAAAAGTCAGACTTGAACCTTCTGATACACTGGCTTATATCGAAACCTATTGGCAACTTTTGAGTCCCAAAAATGCGCCATGTCCACCTTCCCAAATGGATAACATAGGCTATTCTGTTGAAAGCGAAAAAAGTGAAAATTGTAAGGAAGTTTTTTATCAATCTCAATTTATTATGGGGGGGGAAACGGGATTCAGTATTAAGGGTTGGTGGCCTGGTATTTCGGAAGATGCTGAGGAAGACAAACTGGTAAAAACACGTTATGGTATCAATGTTTATGATATGGATCGCAATCCATTGTCTGTCGGTAAAATCACAAAAATAGTGTCAGGTAAGCCAAGTATTTGTGCTGAGGCTGTCAATCAAGGAGATAAAGCCGCTTCTACGGAAAAAACGAGCAAAACGGATCGAAACACCAAAAGCAAAGAAACTACTAAGAAGACTACGGCTAAAAACACCAAGGGCAAGGAAACTGCGGCCAAAAACACTAAGACTAAAAAGTCCAATGACAACAAGTCTAGTGACAAGGCTAAAAAGTCCAATGACAACAAGTCTAGTGACAAGGCTAAAAAGTCCAATGACAACAAGACTAAAAAGTCTAATGACAACAAGTCTAGTAACAAGGCTAAAAAGTCTAATGACAACAAGTCTGATAACAAGGCTAAGAAGTCTAATGACAACAAGTCTGATAACAAGGCTAAAAAGTCCAATGACAACAAGTCTGGTAACAAGGCTAAAAAGTCCAATGACAACAAGTCTGGTAACAAGGCTAAAAAGTCCAATGACAACAAGTCTGATAACAAGGCTAAAAAGTCTAATGATAACAAGTCTGGTAACAAGGCTAAAAAGTCTAATGACAACAAGTCTAATGACAAGGCTAAAAAGTCTAATAACAACAAGTCTAATGACAAGGTTAAAGAAGAAGAGGCCAAGTCAAAAAAAAGCTCTAAAAAGAGCGAAAAAAACTCAGATTAGAGCAACAAGCCTTTTTATTTAACTGAAGTTACGCAGATAGCTTCTAAACTGGAGTGCAAAATTCATTTTGCCAACTAAAATGCAACTCCTCGCAAAATAAATTTTGCACTCCAGTTTTTGGAAGCCATCTGCGTAATATTAGTTATGATTTAAAATGGCCTATTCGCCACTCTTCATCTCATCTTGTAGTTCACTTTTAACTATCTAATAAGTATAAGTTTTGATGCGATTTTTCCAACCCTCAAACCAACGAGATTCATTACGTTGCACTGGAGAGTTTTGAACACGACGGCGGAGTGTTCTTTCTGCGGATCGTGCAAATTCTGTCATCACATTGGAAGATTCTGAAGGCATGTCTTCTAACACCTGTAATAATCCCCACCCTTGACCATTATAACGTTCAGTCGGATTAATACCCTCGCCTTTGAAATTGACATAATCGACTAAGGCGTAAATGCCATTAGGTGCGCTGGTTACCTGATAAAATTGTTGAAAAACGTGGTTACGCTGCTGTTCTGTGGGTAAATTATTCAACATTTTTGGCAAAGCTTGTTCTAACCGTTTAAGGATAAACTGCACTTGTTGAGGAATACTGTTAACCATCAATGTCCGCAAATCTACCATTTGAGGACTGTTTTTGTAAAAATTGAACGCCTCAAACGTTTTCCAAGGTACATCAGGACTATTTTGTAACCACTGAGGAACTTGAACACCTTTCTCTTGTAAAAAAATCAACAGATCAGGAAAAGTTTCATGATAAGGGCCTTCGACTCCTTCGGGATACCAAATAAAATGACCAATACCAAGTGAAGCAAAACCTTCGCCCTTGTTCCAAGAAAGTAGATTTTCTACCTTAGCTGAACCCTCGTTCATCCAAATTTTTTGTCCAATAATGCCCGCATCACGGGATGCAATTTGCATATATTGTGGTTTTGGTTCTTCCACCGTTTTAACCGGTTTTTTTTCAGGTTCTGTTGGCGGTAAGGGTTCTGTCACACAAGATGACAGCACTAACCCACTAGCGGCTAACAATATTAAATAGTTAGCTTTCAAGGCAATCTTCATAAACATTCTCCATTAGGTTGATATTAAAACTTTGGATTTTATTCCTTTCTTCCCTTTCTTCCCTTATCTCCCTTTTCTTCGTTTTTTATAATTCTTGAGTATAAGTCTTAACACGATTTTTCCACGTTGATAACCAAAGGGAGTCCTCTCTTTGTCCATTCTGCACACGACGCATGAGAACAAAATCAGCCGACTTAGCAAATTCCATCATGACATCATTTGTATTACCAGGCATATTTTCTAAAACCTGCAACAATCCCCAGCCATTGCCTTTATAGCGTTCTTTTAGAGAAATACCTTCACCCTTGAAATTCAAATAATCAAGAAGCGCATAAACACCACTAGGTGTTTTAGTAACACGATAAAATTGTCTACGCAAATGATCTTGCTTTGCCTTTGTTCCCAAAATAGCTGTCATTTTGGGCAAAGTCTTTTCTAAGCGTTTAATCATAAATTTTACTTGCTGTGGAATTGTGTTTTTAAGCAATTTGCGTAATTTGGTCATTTTGACTGTATACAGATTATCATAAAATTCTTGATGAGTATTCCAAGGACAATCAGGGTTATTTTGTAACCATTCTGGTAACGCAATACGTTGCTGTTGCAAAAAAACAAGTAGTTCTGGAAATTGTTCATGATACCGCATTTTTTTGCCCATAGGATACCAAATAAAATGCCCTATACCAAGAGAAGCAAAAGCGTTGCCCTTATCCCAAACTGTAAGGTTTTTTACCTTGCTATCCCCTTCATTCATCCAAATCTTATGTCCAATAATAGCAACATCGCGTTCAGTCATTTGAATAGCGGGTAATTTTAGCACCTTCATCACTTTTTTGACCGAATTTTCAGGATTCTCAGGTGTAGGCTGAATTGGAGGATTCGCACAAGATGATAACACAATAGCTATCAACCATACTAAAACAATTGTTTTTATAACAATCTTCATCAATTTGTCTCTTAATAAGCGGATTCTTAAAAATGAAAACTAATAAATTTTAAAGCTACTTTTTATAACTTTAAGTCAGTATAATATCTATCACACCCCCTACATAATAAATCCTAAACAATTCTATTATTAAATTTTTATTTTTCATTCCTAAATAACTATACGACTAATTTTAACAGGTTAATTGTTTAATCCTAAAATTGGTAATAGTCATTAAGTAAAGTGACTTTAACTTTAAGCTTTATTGAAATGGCTGACTGGAAGGTTAATTGGTTAACTTCAAAATTTTTTTAATCTCTGAGATTTATTTTACCAAAAAACTTTTAAGTGTTATGTTTTGATAGGTATTGTTTTGCTAAGCTTATAAAAAATATCGTATTTGTAAAATTACTAAATTAAACTTGTGAAATCAAAAAATAATTTTGTTATATTTTTAAGTTAAAATTAGCATTTACAAAATTAATCCAAAAAACTATTCTGTAAATCTTGATTCTAATAATTTTAAAAT
>JAUCGK010000143.1 GCA_030378085.1 Candidatus Parabeggiatoa sp. HSG14 | reverse complement strand
GGGAGGGCAGGACAACTCGAAGTAGTTGCACTTGCTGAAGTTGCAGTTGAATCGCCAGTGGCATTCGTGGCTTTGACAGAATAATTGTAAGTCGTGCCACAAGATAAACCGCTATCACTGTAACTGGTGGCATCAGCAGCGGTGGTTGTGATTAAACTCCCAGCTCGTTCTATTTTGAAACCAGTTTCGATGACGCTGTTGTCAGTCCAAGCGAGGTCGATTTGGGTTTGGGAAACCGCAGTAGCTATTAAAGCGGAGGGAGCAACTGGTATAGCAATTTCATAAGCCCCAATGTCGCAAGGGTCAGCTACGGATTTGGGACGGGTGGCACCGCGTTGGTCAGTGGATTCACAAGTTGCATTATCACCGGCATTTATGGCTGGGCTGCCTACTAATAAAGCCATTGTTTGGGTGGTGCCACCATTGTCTTGTAAAGGGCCAAGATTAGGAGCACCGATGACAAATCCCGTTGCACCACCACTACAAGTACCATCTTCAATCAAATTGTTGGTATTAACGGTAATACTACCATTATTACGACAATCAGTTCCAGAAGTGCTGTTAGCAATAATACTGTTGACCAACTCAATACTGGTTCCTGATGCGACATAAAGACCGCCGGCAACTGAACTATGACCAGTGTTTCCTGAGATAGTACTATTGAAAATTTTGCCCGTGCTAGTAGTATAATAACCAATACCACCAACCGAATTACTGGAATGAACAGTAGAGGTATTATTATATAGTGTACTATTATGCAAGATAACATTAGAAGTATCCATAGCAGCGATTGCACCACCATTTTTAGACGTATTGTTATAAAATAAGCTAGAATAAACTGTTAAGTTGGCAGAATTTCTAGTCAAAATTGCAGCACCAAATCCTTGAGCACTCGTATTGTTACTAAAGATACTATTGCTAATTTGTGCAGAAGCATTGATTCTTAGGGTAATAACACCTCCATAATTCTGGTTAGATGTTACACTTCCATTATTATCGAACACAGAATTGGTGATGGTTAATTGTCCTTCATACATTGTAAGAATGGCTGAACCCATTCCGGTTGGAGTATTGTTAGTAAAGGTACTATTGCTAATATTGACGATAGGAGCAGGGGAACCAGTACCTTGAGTTACAAACATAACGCCAAGGTCAAAAGGTGCACTATTGGTCATAGTGACATTATCAAAGGTCAGAGTGCCGCTATTTCGCATGTCGATATTGCCCCGGTTGGACCCACCGCTATCCATATCCAAGGTGATATTTTTAAAGGTCAATGCCTTATCCTGAGCAACTAGAAAAATCCAGTCGCCTATACCGTTGATGGTGATATTATTAGTAGTGCCATCAATGGTTAAATCTACATTAATGTTATTGTTACCATTAGCTGGTTTACTGGTGATTATTGTTTGGCCGGCAATACTGGAATCAAAGGTAATCGTATCACCGGCGTTGGCATCAACAATAGCTTGCCGTAAAGAGCCAGCACCAGTATCCGTAATATTCGTGACGGTGATAGTTGCCGCTTGCACCAATGGATTTGGTACGACAATCATCAATAACACCGCCATCAACATAGCTAGGATAACTCGCAATTGAGTTATTGAAATTAAGTAATTCATAATTAATATTCTCTCTGTGTAGTGCAGAACAATATTGATAACTATCAACATGTTAATACTAAAAGTGGTTTTGCCGCACCCGTACCACTACCATTGTGAGTGGTGGCACTTTAGATCGTTCCAAATATCAATGGGATTGCCATCAGTTGTTGTGCTTGTACCCGCACTGGCTTTGAGCCAAAGTTGCAAATTGCTATTTACGCCACCTGGCCCAACGGCTAACGTTGGCAAGGGCGTTAATAAAGCAAATCCTAATATAGTCAGGGAGGCAATGAATACGCCCCATTACCTCTTTAATGATTGAAAAAACATTATCGTTTTTCCTGTTGTTGTGATAAGGAAAATACTCCCTTAATCTCCCCTTAATAAATTCAAAGTTAGGAAATCATTAGAGTCCATATTAACATAATTGGAAAGGTGACTGAATAAATCAAGTGTTTAAACAATAACTACTAAGGATTATAGCATCAGGATTATTGAAATCTTAAGCTTTAGCTTTTGGTGTGTGGTTTAGGGACATGCATGAAATAACTTACCCAACTATTGAGTCAAACCTGACAGGTTTTAGAAACCTGTCTTCGAGGTTAAAGTTTTTGCGCGCAAAAACTTTAACCTCGAAGGTTTTTTGAAGTTATTTTTCTGAATGTCTATAGTTGGAAAGGTGACTGAATAAATCAACTGTCTAGTTATTATTTTAGATAATAACTAATATAGCAAATATTTGTAATTATTGAAGACATTCAAATTATTGGGGAGGAACCCTAAAATGCAATTTATTGATGTAAGAACCGATTTTGCCTTTAAAAAGGTTTTTGGGAGCCGACAGTCAAAAGACATTTTAATCAGTTTGTTGAATGCATTATTGGATTTTGGAAATAATTCCATTTCTGATGAGATGAGATTAGTCTTTGTGGAATTGCCAAGTTTAACAAGAAGATACGTGAATTGAAGGGGATGACGGACAAATGGATTTATTTTGTGAAAAATGTGGGGAGTATGAAATCCATCCCCAAAACGTTAGTGCGTGAATCAAGCATCAACCAAGCCCTAACCATTGCCAATAAGGTTGTTTCATTGAAGTTTTCTGAGATTGAACGATTCTTTTGGTTTTTCTCGAAGCGGAGCTTCTTGGGCAGTGCGTTCCCAAGTAAAACTTGGGAACGATAATATATTTAATAAAATCAATTGCTTAAATAAATACCGAACACCTATGGGTATCAACTATTGATTTTGATATAGCGTTTCCTGATTGAATGAAGTACGTTTTTAGTTGTTTCGTTCATTGCGCGAAACTTTATACTTTACACAAACGGGAAACACTATAATCAATTTTCCAAAATAAATTTTGGACTCCATCTTCCAAAGTTTATACCGCAGTTATAATCACTCCGAGCCCTTCTTCTTTGCGGGTGCGGGTGAAGGTGTGGGACACGAACTTTCCAGAATAACACAAGGTTTAAACGTATATCCGGGCATTTTCGCTGCTTTATCTTGTACAAAGGAATTACAAAAACCAATCATAAATTTTTCTAAATCCGCAAGTAATGGATATTTAAGCGCATCTCCCTGATCGCTCCAAGCAGAGTAGGAATAACCAACAGTTTTACCATTGTATTCCCAAGTATCTGAACCATCAGCAAGGACACCACAGGCATTAGTCAATTTTATAATGACTTCACAACCACTAACACCACATTTTTTGATAGCTTGTTGATTAGCTTCTTCTTGTGAAACATGGTTATTAGAATAACCCATTCCACAAGTGTCAGATCGTGGCGTATTTTCGGGGACATCACAAAAAGAAGCAACAGCACCATATTTAGCACCCGATTGTTCAGCTTTTAACTGAACAGGCGCATCGGCTTGAAGTGGAGTACTTAGCCCAATCGCGGCTAAAGCGGTTAGTGGGTAAAACAATGCCCGCCATCGTGTGTAACGCAATTGATTTTTAACCATAAGTTTTTAATCCTTTACATGAAAATGCCTTTTTAAGACATATAGATAGGAAAGTGTATAATGGTATATGCTCAAATTAAAATTTCCCTGATGGAAATATTACTAGCTTACAAAAGTCTTTATAGCCGGAGGAGTGCGCGATATGCCACCTGCACGGACATCTGTGTGGGTGGATAGTCCGAGCTGCTGTCTTTTTTGTGTGGTGGCGATGCTTATGCCTACACTGGGGGAAGTGGATGTTTTTTGGGTTGTGGATTTCTTCTTTCTACTATCCATAATTGAATTATCTCCATAATTAAAAAATTAAAAAATTAAGTTAGTTGTCATAGTTGTCAACTAGACGAAATAAAAAACAACTCACTTGATTGACTAATACCCAATTTGATTGTCTCTATAGACAGACTAATAAATATTTTATTCCTTTGTCTTTCAATTGTCAAGCTCACTGTTTTTTTTCAAGATCGGCAAAGCAAGTGAAAATCCGCCAAAACAAGTTTTTTTCCAAAATTATAGACATTCAGAAAAATAACTTCAAAAAACCTGACAGGTTTCTAAAACCTGTCAGGTTTGGTGTGCGTCTTTTTATTCAAGCATATTATCAAAATCACAGATAATCTCATCAGGCGTTATTTCAACACATAAATCATCGGGAGCCAATTCGATAAGTGGTTCAAACTCTAACACTTCACGTGCTTTGCCCCGCTTTCTGGTGCGAACTTCTTCTTGAGGTTCAATGGCAATGGTGTAGGTGAGTGTTTCATCTTCATTCACCACAATGCTTGGTTCAAGAGTTTCTTCGGTTTCTTCGGCTTCTTCAGTTTCTTCAATATCTGTTAAAGTGCTATCTACTTTAAAGTTAGGAACAACGAGATAAGAGGTGCCTTTATGTACTGCATAGAAAACACCGTTGCTGTTAAAAAGCACTTCTTCAACGCCTTCAAGTTTAAAACCGACTTCAGCAAAGATTTTTGGAGATAATAAGGTGGGTCGAATGGTTTGCGCTGTGCCGTTTGGAAACACGACTTTGGCTTGCTCCCATTTTCGGCTACGAGTATTATCAAAATGAAGCCCTGGTTTCATAGATTCTGGCGCATTGTCAAAATCACAAACCACTTCCCCAGGTTCGATTTCCACACATAAATCATCGGGAGCCAGTTCAATCAGTGGTTCAAAAATAGCAACTTGTCTGGCTTTTCCTCGTTGCCGTGTCGATGTTTTGATTTCCATCAACACATCACCACGCTCCCCGATGACAACTTGACTACCTCCCAATATGGCACTTAAAGCTACCGGATTTTGGGGTGCGGGAATCACTGGATATTGCAAGCTATCTGGTGTTGTTATTTTGTAAAAACCACCATGACCGATTGAGATTCCTACCGGCACTTTATTGCCATCTACTTGGATAATGTGGTCGGCATCGGGAATAAATGTGTAGGTTTGACCGGCATATTTGCCGGTGCCTTCTACCCATAAAATCCCGTTTTCGTCTTGAGACAACAGAAATTCTCCCAGTTCTTCTACTTGTAGAGAAACTCTTGTGCCGGCTAATAAAGAAAGACCTCTCCCTCCCAATCCTAAGCCCGTATTCAAATCAACAATTTTTGGTAAGAAAACCAACTGTGGTAAGGTTGATGGCCGGGGTAAAAGTCTTAAAGTCAGTTTAGCACCAATGGGCGCGGTGATAGCACCTGTGATAGGGTCCATTGTCCAACCGAGCGGCAATAATGCTTCTACATCGGTGGTGTTAATAAGTTCTGGTGCTAAATTGGTCATAAACTCAGACACTTCTTCGCTGGGGAGTTGCTTAAATTCTTCTTCATTTAAAGCGGCAACCTGTTCTGGCGTAAATGCTTCAATCACTTCAGTTGTTAAGCCGCCCATGTTTTCTGAGGTTAAACCGCTTAATGCTTCTTCTGGTAGAACTTCCAGTTGTTCTTTGGTAAATCCCGCTAAGGCTTCTTCAGTGATATGGCTCATAAAGTCAGCGGTGACGACTTGAAAAGCGTCAAGTGGAATTTGCCCAATCTGTTCTGCACTTAAAACGCTAAACGCAGCAGGTTCCAGTCGAGGAATACGCCAAGCGGTCCAATTTGGAATGTTACTCGGATTAATGCCAAAATCCTCTGGAATTGGGTTATCGTAAGATGAGGGTAAAATAACACCGGGGCCAAATATCACGCCTTCGGGTAATCGTACCGTTGGACTTAAACGCATATTGGATAATGTCGTACCCTGCAAGATAGTTGCGGCTCCAATTTGAGCAGGATAATCTGGATCGCCACTGATTCTACCACTTAAATGTCCACCAATAATAACGGTATTCGGCATTAATTGGACATTTTGAAGGAGACTGCTGGGAGACCCTTGGATTAAATCCCCTACTTTTCCCCCTACCAGCGTTGTATGGGGTGCTAAGGTGACATTTTCGATAATACCACCCACTTCACTGTTATTCCGTATTGTCCCAGATAAGAGGCCACCACTGAGTTTAGAACCTACAAATTCAACATCTGTTAGTGTACCATTATTGACAATATAGCCAGTGAGCTTGCCTCTAGTTAAAGTGACACCTGACTCAATCGTGGAATTAGAAATCAACCCCTTATTTTCAACATTGCCCTCAAAAATAGCATTAGAAATGCTGACTCCTTCGGCGATGGTGATTTCCTTATAAACGCTGACTCCTTCGGTGGTGGTAATTTTATCAGAAAACGTGATTTTTTCTACATTACACGTTTTGGTAATCACATTATCAATGATTGAACAGGGTTGTGTCTCAATAATAGCATCCGTTGTTGTTGGTATTATGGGTGCATTCATTTCAAGCGCGATACCTCCTGGATCAACGATGCTTCCGTCAATACCTGTGTTATCTCCTAATGCGCCATCTGTGAGAACTAAACTGGCTTTCACCATCGTTTGACCATCAAGGGTATCAAGCGAAATGGTGGTGGGGAAGCTGTACCAATCGGAACTGGTCAAATCACCAGGTATTGTTGGGCCATATTTACGGTAAACAAAGTCATCTAACACCAACGTATTGTGGTAATAAATGTGCAGATGTGTTTGTGGATTTTCTAACGCCGTTAATTCAAAGCTGACCAAACCTTGAGGGAAAGAATAGTTTCCTGGTTCAACAGGTTGCGCTTCTGGCGCAGCAAGTGCAGCGTTGTTGATATTGCAGTCTTCGCAGATTAAGGTAATGCCTGGTAAAGAGAATCGTCTGTTGGGTGCAATTTCAAACTGTGCTTTGCAATTTTTAGCTTCAGTCATTTCAACCATAACATCATTTTCAGTGCCACTACATGCACCACTCCAGCCCATAAAAATCGCGCCTATCTCAGCGGTGGCTATTAATCTGATTTGGTCATCTTGTCGGTAATCGTGTGTACAATTGATACCGCAATTGAGGTTTCCCCCTGTAGAAATAACTGTTCCTTTGCCTTCACCTGTCACAGCTATTGTTAAAGGATAATAGGGAAGCACAATGATTGAGGTTTCATAGGCCCCCATATCAACGACCACGATATTATCCCCATCCCCATCTTGTTGACGGGGTTTACCCTCAAAATCAACATCGACCACTTCGCTGGTATTGTTATCGCCTTCAACACATTCAGCATCATTAATATCTTGTGGAATCAAGTCGTTGTGACCACTATCAATGGCCGGGGAACCTTTCTGTAAATGAAACATCGTTGTGGAAGCGACCTCTGAAAGCGGTATTGAAACTTCTGAATCAAGTGCATTAACAAACAGTGGGTCTTTATCAACGTTTTGCTCTCCCGCCCAACCTCCTTGGATAATGGAGTAGTTAACGGTTGTGACACTATTCTCGTCATCAATAATGAGAGGCATAAAGGCATCAGTATCATTATGATGATTATGCCACAAGATGCTATTATTCACCGTCAGTTGAGTACCAATATTGATGATACCACCGTCCGTTGAAAAATTTTCGGCGATGGTGGTTTGGCTGATGGTTGGTTGACTGAGATTGTTGAGCATGACACTGCCTGATGCCAAAGCGATGTTGCTGTTTATAAGCAAATGACTTAACAACGGTTGGCTGTTGTTGAGGTTCACCATCGCACCGCCATTGGTTGCCTGGTTTTCTCTGAAAATACTGTGGCTTATAACAGGGTCACTGTTGTCATTGACAAGACCACCGCCGGTTGTTGCTTCGTTGTTGCTGAAGTTGAAGTGAGTTAGTTTGGGAGCAGATTGATTTCGGTTATACATACCGCCACCCGCATTGAATGCTCGGTTATTCTTAACAAATACGTGCTTTATCAATGGGTGACTGTTATCGTTGTAGATGCCAGCACCGTTGGTTGCGGTGTTATTTTCAATGAAGCTATATTTAATGGTAGGATAGCTTTGATTGCTGTTGTATATCCCGCCACCGTACATTGCGGAATTACCGGTGAATGAAAGATGGTTGAGGGAAGGACTTCCTTGGTCATTGTATAAACCACCACCACAAACCGTTGGACAGCTTTCTTCACCGATTTTGCTGGCATTGCCACCAGTGATGATAAAGCCATGTAAAAGCGCGGTGGCATTGGTACCACTTCCGGTGACAACGTGATAGCTATTATCGCTGTTATCACCTGAGACACCTATATCACCGCTGAGAATGCTTTGGTTTTCTTTATGGCCGCGTAGTGAAAACTCAGTTTCATTTCCGGAAAAGCCACCATAAATAGAGATGCCATTGAGCAGTTGGAACGTTGCTTCGCGGTTTAAGTCAGTGGTGGGTAGGTAAGTACCTTTAGCCACCCAAATTTCATTGACTTTGGGAAATATACCTGTTGTGACTTGGGTTAACGCGCTTTGTAAATCAATTATTGCGTTCGCCCAATCACAGCCCGTCTTTTGCCCACTCGCACTTTGATTGACATATAAACGCTGTGTATCAAGACAAGGCGGAACAAAAATTGCGGTACAGTTTTTATTAACATCAAGGGTGAGAGTGGTTGTCTGTTCCGTTCCCACACAATCGCCAGCCCAGCCGGTAAAAATAAAACCAGCTTCTGGTATCGCTGTTAATATCACTGATGTATTCAGTGGATAGGTTTGAGTACAATCGATACCACAATCAATACCATCGCCTGTGACAGTTCCATTTTGGCTCGTGATATTGAGCTTGGATTCTTGAACAAAGGTAGCGGTACAAGATTTATCACCATTTATGAGTATTTGACCTGTATTATCACAATCACCTGTAAAGTCATTCAAATTCCAACTGTCAGTGGGTGTAGCCGTGAGTGATACCGTTTCGCCATAAACATGAGTTTGGGTACATTCGGTGCCACAATTGTCAATCGTCCCTTCTCCTGTGGTATTCAAGGTCAAGGTATATTCTTTGAGAAAGCGAACAGTGCAAGATTTATCACCATCCATCAGCACTTGCCCTGTACTATCACAATCACCGGTAAAATCTCTGAATGCCCAGCCGTCATCCGGTGTGGTATTGATCGATAGCGTTTCACCATGAGAGTGGGTTTGAATACAGTTGATGCCACAGTTTTCAATGGTGCCTTTCCCTGTGGTTTTCAGAGTTAACGTGTATTTTATGACAAAGTTGGCGGTGCATGTTTTATCACTGGACATAAGCACAGTACCTGTTTCATCGCAATCACCACTCCAACTGTCGAAAACGTAGCTATTACTCGTATAGGGCGTTGCGATGAGGGTGATTTCAGTGCCTTCAAAAAAGGATTGTAGGCAATTACTGCCACAATCAATGCCTTCAGCACTCACCGTTCCACCACCATTTTTTTCTACAATGAGTTCGTAACTAGGAGGGGGAAGTGGACAAGTCAAAGTGGTTACACTTGCTGAAGTTGCAGTTGAATCGCCCGCTACATTCGTGGCTTTGACAGAATAATTGTAAGTCGTGCCACAATATAAATCGCTATTACTGTAGCTGATTACATTGGCGGCTGTGGTTGTGATTAGAGCTCCAGATCGCTCCACTTTAAAACTGGTTTCATCAGTACTATTGTCGATCCAAGAAAGGTTGATTTGAGTTAGGGAAGCGGCATTGCCACTTAAACTCGTGGGAGCGTTCACTTCATATTCATACGCACCAATATCGCAAGTGGTATGTTTGGGGCGAGTTTCTCCGCGTTGATCTGTGGTTTCACAGGCGGCATTATCACCAGCATTTATAGCTGGACTGCTAACTAATAAAGCCATTGTTTGGGTGGTGCCACCATTATCGGCTAGTGAGCTTAAAAGTGGATCGCCACTGACAAATCCCGTTGCTCCACCACTACAAGTACCATCTTTAATCAGATTGTTGGTGTTGGTGCTGATGCTACCATTACAATCACTCCCAGTAATACCATTGGCTATAATAGTATTTTTGAGGTGTAATGTTCCTCCGTTATTCAAATTAGCACCCGTTGCACTGGTATTACTTGATAAGGTGCTGTTAATGAGGGTTGCAGTGCCACCACCTACGTTAATCGCTCCCCCTGCTGTAGTGGCGGTATTGGTTGAAAACGTACTATTTTTGACCGTTAAAGTTCCCGCTGCATTGTGGATAGCACCACCGTTAGCAGCACTATTGCCAGTAAACGTGCTATTTAGGACAATAACTGTGTCTGCGTTTTGAATAGCACCACCATTACTCACTGTAGAGCCATTCACAATCGTCAAATTTTTAAAAGTCACCGTTCCTGCTGTGACGTTAAACACGCGCACAGCATTATTCCCACTGATAGTTATTTTTTGCCCATCAATAGTCAGATTTTTAGCAATGTCTAATTGACTAGCTAAGGTGATGGTTTGCCCAGCAATGCTAGAAGCAAAGGTAATTGTGTCGCCGGCATTAGCATTGGTAATCGCTTCTAACAAAGTGTTATTACCAGCACTGTTATTACAATCATTTACATCCCCTAAATTGTCTACCACATTGTTAGGCGACATCCCAGCGCATCCAGTGGCTAGGGTAAATACATCTCCATCCCCAAGATTGGTCGTAAAAGTGGCGATTCCGCCCGCATAAGTGTCCGCGCTAACTTGTGTTATCGTGCCAGTGGTGAAATCACTATCTCCGTCGCTATCAATGAGAAGGACAGCGACATTTTCGCTCAGGCTTAGGCTGCTCACATTCAAGTTCAGGACAATATCTCCTACATCGCCGTTGATTTCAGCCACTTTCCATTCTCGTCCCAAACGATTACCGAAGTCAGGTGGTAATTCAGAAGCCTGTTCAGTGGTGGAGCCATTGTCATTACCCCAAGTTAAAAATTGTTTATCAGCATCAAATGCGCTACTATGTTCAATAGTCACAATTGCATCAGTGCTGATACTTTTAGATTTACGCTGATCAAGACTAGAATTATCATCACGTCCAATCCCAACAATATCGTTGATGTAGCCACTGTGGGAACCGGTACTGGGATAAATAACCGTTGTACCGTCTGAAGCGAGATAGTCAATGATACTATCTAAAGTCGAACCATATTTCAGAGATAAATAACTATTCACTTGTTGTCTTTCAATTGCACTCAGGACTTTATTGTAAAGAATGATCTCTGCAATTTTTCCTGTCCACCATTGCATACCACCAACAATATTGTGTTGACCAATAAGGGCAATTTGCCGCGTGGTGTTCCAAGTCGGCGAGTATGTTTTAGACCATTTTGATAGTCCATTAACGAAAACTTGACCAAAATTTCCACTATATGTTGCCGTGACGATCTGAGGTGTTCCAGACCAAGTCGTACTCGCATTGTGACCATTACTAAGTAAACCATCAAAAAATATATGGTTTTGCCCAATATCACCTACAGCCAACGCGCAGGAGTTTCCCGCAGGAGGTAACCCGCCATTATTTCCATAAGTAAAAAGAGTCCGTATTCCAGTAGCCGTTGAAGTTGCTACCGCAATTATTGTTCTTCCACTACTGCCTGTTGGGAAATTTGTGGTACCGTTTAAAGTAAGAAAATTACTTGAACCATTAAAATTTAACGCGGTATTAAAATTGATAGCATCTGCTACTATGCTTGGCTGATTCCCACCACTGGCTTGGAGACCATTTGGACTTTGGTCTTTCCAAGTCATACCAGCTGTTACACCAACATTCGCTTTCAACCATAATTGTAAATTGTTGAAAACCCCACCAGGGGCAGATACATTCGCACAGGCATCAGCATATTTATCTGCCGTCGCTTCTCTGACAGTGATATAACTATCCGCCGTAGCATCATATTGACATTCCCAACAATACCCTTCAGTATCTTTGTAGGCATACCAATCATCTGCATCCGCATGAGCAGTATTTGATGTGAATGCCCCATCCCCTGTTGAAAAATCAGTACCACTATCTGTAGTACCACCATTCTGTGCATCTCGACTTAACCATGTACCTTCACCATACTCATTCAATGAGCCACTGGAGCCGAACACACAATCATTACCCGTAGTAACCGGATTAAGCCAAGCAAAATGTGCAGTTCCGTCCCGTGCTTGTATTGCTACAACAGAAGAGGGAAAAGCAAGCATCAAAAATATCGCTACCAACATAGCAGCGATAACTCGCAATTGAGTTATTGAAATTAAGCTATTCATAAATTAACATTCTCCTTAATGGCAATTAAAAATACACTAATGAATGTAAGGTTTGACCATCGGTTTGACCAATACCCGCATTGGCTTTAAGCCACAATTGCAAATTGCTATTGATACCGCAGGGTCCAACGACTAACGCTGGCAAGGGTGTTAAAGCAAATCCTAATAGAGTTATAGAGGCAATGAATACGCCCCATGAGTTCTTTAGTAATTGAAAAAACATTATTGTTTCTCCTTTGGTTGTGATAAGGAAAATACTCCTAATTTCCCCTTATAAATAAAGTGGGGAAATCATGAAAGTCCATATTAACATAGTGGGAAAGGTGAGTGAATAAATCAAGTGTTCAGACAATAACTACAATAACTACAAGGATTACATTTTAGAAAGGATTACGGCATCAGAGTTATTGGAGTCTTAAGCTTTAGCTTTTGGTGTGTGGTTTCGTGTGACTTGAGCTTTTTGCTATCAGTTTTGAATGTTCGTTGGTGTAATCCTTTTTAAAATGTAATCCTTGTAGTTATTGTTAAGGAACATATACGAAATACCACCCCCTTAATCACCCTCCTTAAATACTAATCTTTACCCACAAGTACCGCGATTTTTGGAGTCCAAACCTGAAGGTTTGGACTCCCCTAACATTAGTTAAGATTTAAAATCACATCAAAATAAATCCTGTCAATTCTTTAATCCGTTTAATCTTGTTCAAAATTTTTTGACTATTATTAACATCCCACAATATGAATCGTTTTTTGAGCCACTGACTTGGTTTGCCAAAAAATCTTTTTATCCCACGACATCCTTTTACATCTATCAAAGACAATCAACCAATTATTGACAAAAATAACGATGTAATTTAGACTACTTCTGGTTATTAACTTACCTTATGTACTCGTATTTTATCAAAGTTATATTGACAGGCGGTTGGAGTTCAAAGCTGAAGATTTGGCAACAGTTTCAAAGTTAAAGCTTTGAATTCCACCTGATAAAAATAAAGCCAAATGAAGCTTTCAACTCATTGCTTAAAGGATACTTGACTATGAAAAAATTGACGACTTCTTTTTTTGTAACTCTTTTGCTTGCTGGTAGCGTTTCTTCAGCATTAGCAGGTTCTTCTGAAATTAAACTGCCGGACAATATTTGCCATATCAAAGCAACTGACAATGAAGGTATGTCAGTGCATATAAAAGCCCTCTTTCCGAAGGAAGGTGGCGGTTATGAAATTCATCATGTCAAGATGATTCCTGAAGAGAAAGGATTGTATGAACGGCACATCAAAGTGCTTGGTACTGATGGCAGGATTCTTTCAATCAAAGCCCATGACTCTGATCGAAAGGGTAACTTGATTGGTGTGAATGCGATAGACGGTGAGAAACTGATTAACATTAGAGGCTTGAAGTCTTTAACGTCGGGAGAAAAAGGTTGGGAGGTTGTCGCGGTAGATGCACATGATCCTGTCCTTAAAGTCTTTGCCATGGATCCGAATGGCGGACAACATCCATTAAGGGCATTTTGTCCTAATCACCATGTTTATGCCATCAGAGCAGTTCGAGTATCCACGACTCACAAAGATGGGATTTATGATGTCAAAGCTTATGAAGTGAACTATACCCATCACTAATGTTTTTTGGTTTCCGAAATAAATTTTGGACTTTGCCAGACTATTTAACTGATGTTACGCACTGTACTTCAAAAGTGAATACCAGAGTGCAAAATGAATTTTGCTGATTGTAACAGATTTTGGGGACACCCCCCTAACCCCCCGTACACGGGTGGAACCAAACATCATTCGACACTTTGCTTTAATTTTTCTATTTTGGGACTTCCCCCTGTGTACGGGGGGTTAGG
>JAUCGK010000142.1 GCA_030378085.1 Candidatus Parabeggiatoa sp. HSG14 | reverse complement strand
TGCTATTTTTTGAGAAAATACAAAATTGTCTGTATTTTTTTTGTAAATTATTGATTTATTTGATGCCATGAAATTAAAGATACAAAAAAATTTTAATACGATTTATAATATAAAACTAAGATTAAAAAATGAGTATTGTTACTCAATCTTGTTATAGGTTAGGGAAAATTTTCTAATTATAACGGGTTTTGTTTCAATACGAAAAGAAAAGGCTTTACCCATCTTGTATATTAAAAAATAAAAACAAACAGTTTGGTAATCGAAAGCTCCACTAGCAATGTATGAAGGCGAGGCAGCGAGGCAGTTAATTTTTGCATCTTTTTCAAAATCCGTTATAATCAAAAACTTCAGTATAAACTTTCACAACAATAGAATCAAACGAAGTTTATTTTCTGTGCCACAAACATGGTGGTTATCTGGATAGACAACCTAAATTCTATTTTATTTCAGTAAAGTACAAAAAATAAATTTTAAAAAATTATATTGAAATCACACTTTTTTTCAATTTGGGTTTCTAAAATAAAGTCTAAATTTTAACATGGTATAATATTAATGGAACTAAAAAGCATCAAAGTTTCAACTAATACTCGACTGTCAAGTTTTTAAAAGATTGATGATTATTAAGCGAGAGACGCTACCAAATTCCCTCAATATGTAGAGACGCGATGCTCGCATCTCCGATGCTTGCGTCTCTGATGCTTGCGTCTCACTCTTGGATTTCACTGTCACAATAAAAACTTGATAGTCAAGTAATAGGCTATCAAAATCAGTATAGTTAAAGAGATATATTTATAAAATGAACATTATTCACGGTACTTGGATTCCCAAAACAGAAAATAATTTCATCCAAACAGGAGGCTTTTATCTGTGGGTAGAAACTTCGTCCCTTAAAAAAAGCAAAAAAAATAAGCAAGAAAATATCCATCCTCGTCATTTAACCAAAGATGATTTATCCACTTTTTTAATAAGTGAATTAGGCTTATCAGAAACTCGTTCTCATAAAATGACCGACAAAATAGATACTCGGTATTTTATTTTACCAAGTGCTAATAATCAGCCTTTTCCTTCACTTGAGTTAAGTCGCTATTTAGAAGTGGAAATTCCAGATACAGTAGAATTGCACTACTGGGGAATTGATTGTTATGCTATTTCCAATATTATTAAAAGTTTAAGCAATATCCATTTTATTGTCCTCTCTAATGCGACTGATATTCAACTTGGTACCGATTTTATTTTTTGGTATCACTACACCCAATTTTTCAAACAAATTATTCTAAAAGATCAATATATCCCTGCCTTAAAATACAGGGAAATTGCGCCTACTCCCACTCAGCGTAAAGGAAAACGTCAAAAGATAACCCATCCTTTTGAAATTTATCCAGGTTGGCAAATTATTTCAGGGCAATATGAAGCTAATTTTCGCAAGGCAATTGATACTATGCCCTTTGTCTGTGTTGCTGGTAACGAAACGCTCAATGATACAATGGCATTTTATGACAAAGAAATGCTATTACGTCATTTTTCAGAATGTTTGCTGACAGAAATTGTCACCCATACATCCTTACCTGCCGTTTTTGATAAAAAGATTGTTAATTCATTAGTCTATGGTTGTGTTCATCCTGATCAAGCTGAACAGCCTTTTAAAACCGCTCAAGTTTTTGAAGAGTATAAACAATGGCTTAGTTGGCAACAAAAACTAATAGGAGCTCAAATTCGTGTTACCTTTTATCTTTGTTTTCAGTTGCAAGAAGCTGCTGCAAATGATATTGATAATTGGCATCTTAATTTCCTAGCTATCTCGAAAAAAGATCCTTCTTTTCAGATGACTCTGAATGATTATTGGGATTTGGATCTAAAAGAGAAGAAATCCATGCAAGTACATTTTGGTAAAAACTTTGAGAAGGATCTTCTGTTAAGTTTAGGCTATGCTGCTCGTATGTACCCCAAAATTTGGCAGGGTTTAGAAACTGACAAACCCATTAGTTTATGTTTAACTTTAGAAGATGCTTTTGATTTTCTGAAAGAAAGTGCTTGGATATTGGAAGATGCTGATTATAAAGTTATTATTCCAGCATGGTGGACACCTGAAGGGCGGAAGCGTGCTAAAATTCGTATTAAAACTTCTAGTCATCCAAAATCGGCGGCTGAAAAAGGGGCTAAAAGTTATTTTGATTTTGATACCCTTATTCAATATCGTTATGAGCTTGCTATTGGCGGACAAGTCGTTACTGAAAAAGAGTGGCAACAATTAGTCAACGCTAAAACGCCCCTGGTGCAATTTCGGGGTCAATGGATGGAATTGGACCGAGATAAAATGCAGCAAATGCTAGAATTTTGGCAAACTCACAGTGCCGAAAATCCAGAAATGACGTTGCTTGATTTAATGAAAAAAGCCACTGAAGAATCGGATGACATCGAAGTTGAGCATGACAAGGCTTTGGCTGAAATGGTTGCAAAATTACAAGACAATAATAAGCTTAAGCCCACTAAAAATCCGCCCAAATTAAAAGGTACGCTGAGAGAATATCAAAAACGGGGCGTTTCTTGGCTGCAATATTTGGAAAAGCTTGGATTGAATGGATGTTTAGCCGATGATATGGGATTGGGGAAAACCGTACAAGTTATTGCCTTATTATTGTGGGAACCCAAAACAAAACATCGCACTCCAACACTATTAATTACTCCAACCTCAGTGGTTGGTAATTGGCAAAAAGAGATAGAAAAATTCGCACCTCATCTTAAAGCAATGGTACATCACGGTAACAATCGTGCTAAGGATGAAAAAGCCTTTAAAAAAGCAATTTCAAAGTACGATATTATTATCACCTCGTTTTCTATCGCTAGAAAAGATACCAAGTTTTTCAATAGCATTACTTGGCAACGTATTGTGTTGGATGAGGCACAAAATATTAAAAATCCAAAAACGGCACAAACCAAAGCGATTTTAAAACTAAAAACCAGCCACCGTCTTGCTTTAACGGGTACTCCGATAGAAAATCGCTTATTGGATTTGTGGTCTATTTTCAATTTTCTTAATCCTGGCTATCTGGGCAAAGAATCCCAATTCCGCAAATCCTTTGAAATGCCGATTCAACGAGATAATGATCGGGTGCAATCAGGCATTTTAAAAAAATTGGTTGAACCGTTTATTCTTCGTCGTGTCAAGACAGATAAGAATATTATCAAAGATTTACCTGACAAAGTGGAACACAAACAATACTGCAACCTCACCAAGGAGCAAGCATCCTTGTATGAAGCAGTGGTTAAGGATGTGGAAAAACAAATAGAAGAAGTTGAGGGGATACAACGTAAAGGTTTAATTTTATCTACCCTGATAAAGCTTAAGCAAATTTGTAATCATCCCATGCAGTTTTTACACGATGGGAGTGCTTTTTTACCAGAACGTTCGCACAAATTAGAACGGTTGACTGAAATGCTAGAAGAAGTTATTGCAGAAGGGGAAAGTTTTCTGATTTTTACCCAATTTACTGACATTGGCGAAAACTTAGAAAAACATTTAAAGCTTGTGATGCATTATAACACTTACTACCTTCATGGGGGAACGAATCGCAAAAAACGGGAAAAGATGATTACTGAATTTCAAAATCCAGAGACGGAACCTTCCGCATTTATCCTTTCTTTAAAAGCCGGTGGTGTTGGTATCACGCTCACCAAAGCCAATCATGTTTTTCACTTTGATCGTTGGTGGAATCCAGCAGTCGAAGATCAAGCAACAGATCGCGCTTTTCGGATTGGGCAACAAAAAAATGTATTTGTACATAAATTTGTGACATTAGGCACTTTAGAAGAACGTATTGATCAGATGATTGAAGATAAGAAAAAAGTTGCCAACATGGTTGTGGGGAGTGATGAGTCTTGGTTGACAGAGTTGGACAATGAAAGTTTTAAAGCACTAATTACTTTAAATCAAGAAGCAGTGGTGGAATAAATTTAAATTATAGCTTTTAGAGACTGGTTCAGTTCTAAGTAAAATATATAAAAATCAATAGGTTAAAATATGGATTCAACAATCAACCATTAGCCTTGTTTATTAATGCAATGAAAGCATATCTTGCTATGAGGATTACATTGAACTGAACCAGTGTCCATTGATTTGAAACAATACTATTCAACAACTCCTGTGCCTTAATTTAAATATCTGATGTTACGCACTGCACTTCCAAAAGTGAATATAGAAGTGCAAAATTTATTTTGCGAGGACTTACACTCTAGTTGGCAAAATAAATTTTGCACTCCTGTTTGGCGTAACATCAGTGAATATGTTAAAAAAATGACCCCAAAATAGTGATATTATCGCAAAAAAAAGCGATGGCATCACGAAACTTTTAAAATCAGATTATTATAATTTTTGTTTTGTACGTAAAAATTTCTGATTATAACGAATTTTTTGGCCCCCCCTAACCCCCCGTACACAGGGGAAGTCCCAAAATAGAAAAATTAAAGCAAAGTGTCGAATGATGTTTGGTTCCACCCGTGTACGGGGGGTTAGGGGGGTCTGGTGTCCCCAAAATCTGTTACAATCAGAAAAATTTCTAACACTGAAAGTAACTGATGTTACGCACTGTGTTTCCAAATTAATTAAGTTCCACTAATCATTAACAACGGTTTTAGCAAAATCGGTAATTCTTCCAGTGCTTTTTGAATATGAGATATATTAAAAACTTGGGTACTTTCTAATAGTGGTTCACCATAATGAATGAAAGCCGATATATTATATTCGTTTCCTAGTTTTATCATCTTTTTGGCTAATTCAACAACAATATCCATTTCCATCACAATGTTTGCCTCTTCCCAAATTGGCAGAACGAATTGTTTAAGCTGGTTTTGTAATTCTGGGAGATTAGCAATCTCTGCCGGATTTAGAGTGTTGTCAACTTCTTCAGTCGCCACTTGATTCGTATTGGTGACAGCTTTCTTGGTATGTTTGAGATAGTGAGAAAGTTCACCAAGTAGAACAGAAATATTGACTGGTTTGGATAAATAACCATCAAAGCCGTATGTCTCAATCTTATGTTTTTCATCCAAAGCAACTGAGGCGGTTAGGGCAATAATTGGAATATCAACAGTATTCGGATTATCTCTTAAACGCTTGGTCGCTTCATAACCATCCATTTCTGGCATCCGAATATCCATTAAAATCAGAGCAGGGTGGTATTCTTCCACAAACAACAATGCTTGTTGGCCATTTTCTGCACAAATAACTTCTAAATTTACTTGTGATAAGTATTCCTTAATCAAATCGCGATTAGATTCAATATCATCTACTACCAATACGCTTACTTTTTCAAAGGTGCTCTGGTCAGGATCAAAAACGTTATATTGCATGGTAGTTGGCAGGGTGGCGGCTACCTTAACTTCATGCAAACCAATTTCAAACCGACTGCCTTTGCCCTGACTGCTTTCAATGAAAATATGTCCGTTCATCATTTCGACTAAACGTTTACTGATAGCAAGTCCTAGCCCAGTTCCACCATATTTACGAGTACTTTGTCCTTCTTGTTGGCGGAATGATTCAAAAATAAAGCACTGTTGATCAAAAGGAACACCAATACCTGAATCTTCCACTGCTATGATTAAATTTATTTTGCTATGATCATCTTCAGTGTATGTTTTATTGGCACAGAGTTTAACATAGCCATTGTCAGTAAATTTAACCGCATTGCCAATCAGATTGAGCAGCACTTGTCGCAAACGGGTTTCATCTAAAAACAAAGCCTGTGGCAAGTTTTCATCAATCTCCATAATAAATTCAAGGTTTTTTTCCGCTATCTTGAGACTGAAAATCTGTTGTAACTCGGTGAAAATAATTTGTGGATTCACGGGTTCATATTGAATATCTAGCCGCCCGGCCTCAATCTTGGACAAGTCAAGTATGTCATTGATTAAAGTCAGGAGAGCTTTACCTCCGGTTTGAATGGAATTGAGATAATTTTTATGTTGCTTATCAGTGATTTTGGAAGCAAGTATATCGCTAAAACCAATTACTGCATTCATGGGAGTGCGGATTTCATGGCTCATGTTAGCGAGAAATTCACTCTTGGCACGATTGGCTGCATCGGCGGCTTCTTTAGCTGCTATTAATTGGGCTTCCATACGTTTGCGTTCCGTAATGTCGTGCAGTGTGCAATGAGAACGTATATATTTTCCTTTATTATCGTATTGAACCCGACCGTTAATAATAATAGTGACTTTCTCGCCATTTTTTTTCAGAAGATGCAGCTCATTATTGGAAATCCCACATTCCTTGAATTTGCAAAAAGCATTCGGAAACATGCTGTTGGTTTCTTTGTCCCAAAAGTCACAAAAGGGTTTACCCAGCATTTCATCTGCGTGATAGCCTAGCATCTGTTCCATTTCTAGATTAACATCAAGAAAGCATCCATTTTCATCAAGCGATTGGTATGCCACCGGAAATTTTTCAAATAAAGCGCGGAAGCGTTTTTCACTTTTTTCTAAAATAATTTCAGCTTGTTTACGCTCTGTAATATTCGTTGCAATTTCCATTCGTACTAGCCGCCCATCCGGCCACTGAATCGCTTGATCTCGACAAAGATACCATTCATTATTGAGTGTATTCTGGAATTCCCAAACACAAGCATTATTGGGTTTTCCATCTTTATTCAATAGCTTATCATTGGTACAAAAAGAACAAGGACCAGTTTGTCCAGTTTGTAATACTTGCCAACAGATTTTTCCAACCGCATCACTTCCACAAATATTTGTTCCATATTGATTTACAAATAACAGTTCATAAGTCTCAAAATCACTCACATAAATGAGTGCGTCTAAGCTATTGGTTACGGTGGTAAATCGCTTGTATGATTCCTGTAAGGCTTGTTCTGTTTGTTTGCGTTCAGTTATATCAAGTGTTATACCTGCTAGTTTGATAATTTGTCCTTTTTTATCATGATAACTGGTTGCAATAGATTGTATTATACGCTCATTCCCATCTGGTAGAATTAGACGAATTTCATTAGTTTCTTGTTGTATTTTTTGAGCCAATAATGCTTCAGCTGAATTGCTAATTAGAACTCTATCGTCTGGATGAATCTTCACCATAAAGTTATCAAAAGAAGGTTCAATCGTATAAGGTTCATAACCTAAAATACGATAGTTTTCTGCCGACCAAACTTGTATTCCAGTGTTGATATCAAATTCCCAATTACCAAGATGTACAATTTCTTGTGCGTGTGCCAACATGGTTTCACTTTTTAATAATTTTTCTTCGGTTTTTTTAAGCTCAGTAATATCCTGAACTGTACCAATTGAACATAACGGCTTGCCGGCTTCATCATATTCGGTGCGACAAATTTCGTTGACAATTTTGATCGTTCCATCTTTTAACAACAAACGATGCACGATATTGTAATTGGTTTTAGTTTTTAAAGAATTAAGATAAGCTTGATTAACCATCTCTCGATCATCGGGATGAATTAATTCGACAAAAGTCTCGTATGTTGCACCAAATTTGTTTGGGTCAATATTAAAAATTCGAAAAATTTCGTCTGACCAGTGCAGTGTATTGGTAGTCAAATCCAATTTCCATTGTCCCAGAGAAGCTATCCTTTGAGATTCTTTGAGACTTTCTTCACTTTCTTGCAGTGCATTTTCTGATCGTTTGCGTTCAGTAATATCCGTTGCGACACCAACCAATAATTCAGCTTTGCCTTCATTGCTTAATAAAGGCGTTTTGATAGTCTGAAAAAACCGTGTTTGACCGTTTGAGTCAGTCACCGTTTCTTCTGGAATGAATACGGGTTGACCAGTGGTTAAAACTTTTCTATCAGCGGCGAGAAATTGTTCAACCTCTTGTGGAGCAAGATTAAAATCGGCATCGGTTTTGCCCTCCAAGTCTTTAATTGTAGAGGCATAAATATCAGCAGTCGCTTGATTAACTAGGATAAATGTTCCATCCCAATCTTTGACAAAGATAAGACTGGGTACTGTGTTAACAAGATTTCTTAAAAACTTTTCTTGTTGTTTTAGATTTTCTTCAGCTTGTTTGCGTTCAGTGATGTCTTGTGTAATACCTATTAAAAATACTATTTTTTCGTTTTTATCTCTTATTACCTCGCCAATTGCATGTACCCATTTTTGGGTTCCATCCCTTAAAATTAAACGATGCTCAATATCCCATGGTGTACCATACTTCATTCCTCGTTGAATATGAGAGACATCATATTCTCTGTCATCCGGATGAACAATTTCAATAAATGATTCCAAAGTTGCTTTATTGCGATTAAGTCCGAATATACTAAAAAGTTCGTCAGACCCACTTATCTTATTGGTTGTTGTATCCAATTTCCAAGAACCCACATGTGCCAATGTTTGGGCTTTTGTTAGATTTTGCTCACTTTCTCGTAGGGCTTCATCTGCTCGTTTGTGTTCAGTGATGTTTTGAACAGTTCCAATCAATTTAACAACATCGCCATATTCATTAGTGATAGCTTCACCAAGAGCATGTATCCATTTTTCTTTGCCATCTGAGCAAATAAGTCGATGTTCGATATCCCAACTTTCACCATATTTTGCACCACGCTGGATGGCAGTAGCAACCATTTTCCTACTATCGGGATGAACAACTTCTAAGAATGACTTGAGTACCGCATTTTCACGAGATAAACCAAAGATATGGAATAGTTCATCAGAACCAGTTATTACACCTATTGCAGGAAGCAAACTCCAGTGACCAATATTGGTCAGTTCCTGTGCTTTTTCGAGAAACATTTTACTTTCTTCCAGAGCTTCTTCTGCTTGTTTGCGTTCAGTGATGTCATGGGCAATACCTTCAACTGAAATAACATTACTTTGTTCATCTAATACTGGCACTTCAAATACTTCAAGAGTTTTAATCCTTCCATCTTTACAACAAATTTCCACTTTATACGAAGGTTGAGCGATGCCTTGTGTGCTAAGTTCAGAATGATGTTCTACTGCTTCATTAATGGGGTTATCTGTTAAATACTCTGTATAATGCCCCATAAATTCTTCTGGTGTGTAACCCAATGAATTTTGGACAGAATTGCTAACAAACGTAAATACAGCATCGGCATTATGGCTATAAAAAAAGAACTCTTTCGACATATTTTCTACGAGTCGCCGATATTTTTCTTCACTCTTTTGTAATGCTATTTCCATTTGCTTACTTTCAGTTATGTCAAACATCACACCATAAAGCTTCACGGCTTGATCGTTTTCGGCCACAACTGTCACAAGGTTTCTTAACCAAATTGCTCGGTTATCTGCCGTTATCATGCGATATTCAAAACTGTGATCTTTTTTATCGGCAACTGCATTAGCACAATAAGCCACAGCCCATTCTCGATCATCGGGGTAAATATGATCAACCCAAAATGTGGGTTTTAACCAATCAGCCAAAGGATAGCCTAAAATGTGTTGGGCATGTTGACTAACAAATTGAAATTGAAAAATTTTAGCATCAGCTTCCCACACCACGCCATCAATAGAATTAACTAAATTTGCGTAGCGTTGTTGGCTGGCTTCTAAATCCATAGCCAAATTCATCATCCCCAATTTTTGCTGTTCAATTTCTTGAATGTGTTGGGATAATTCAGTTATTCTGGCAGCCACTTGTATCTCTAGTTCTTCTTGAATCTGTTGAGATAATTCAGTGACTCTTTCAGCTTGTATTTTTGATTGTTCTTGATAGTATTTCGATTCATCTTGAGTCTTTTTAATATGTGTCAACATATTGTTGAAAGCATAAGATAATTCTCCAATTTCATCTTGGCTATCAATAGTAACTTGATAATCCCAATTGCCTTTTTCTATTTCTTTGGCTTGACGTTGTAATTTAAAAATGGGGCGAGTGATGTTTTTAGCTGTAAAAAAAGCCACTAGGCCACTAACGGCCAGTAACAGCAGAAAAAATTGCAGCATTAATCGTACTAGTTTATATACCGGTGCAAAAGCTTCTTCAGCATCTATTTCTGCCAATAAACACCAATCCATACCTTCAATAACACGGTGGGTTCCAATTACTGATACATCGCGATAATCTTTGTAACTATCTGATTCAACTGCATTTCTTTTTTCAGATAGCCCAAGGCATTCTCTGGCTTCCGATGAATTAACTTTTTGGGTTAGAAAGGTATTTTCCTGAAACTGTGAGGGCGTAATCATATACCCATCTTTATTGATAAGGTATGTCTCGTGAGTTTTTTCATGCCTTTGTAACAAGACTTTATACAATTCCTCTTCGACTTCCATATTGACAATCACAATACCAGCAAATTCATCCTTGATTAATATTGGGACGGAGATACTGATAACTTTAGTCCCAGTCATAGCAGAAATATGTACATCACGGATATAAATTTCATCGGAGCCATGAGCAAATATTTCAGCATTACCAACACCGTCAATTTTAGTATGGCTTGATACCACCATATTTCCCTGTTTATCCAAAATCCTTACTCGCGAAATATCGTCAGACAATGCAATGAAAGTTTTGATTTTTTGGATAGCTGAAGTGATATCTTTTGTGGTGAACATATCTATAAAAACTGTATCCATAGCAAATGTTTTAGCCAATTTCACCTCTTCATCTAACAAGGTTTCAATGTGGTGTGCTTTTGCTATGGCAGTACTTTCCAAATGATGATAAATCTGATGTTCAATCATCTGTTTAGAAACAAAATAACTGGTGGCAGTAGTTACGATACCCGTAACTAAAATAAGGACAAAAATGATACTGAAGATTTTGGTTTGGATTTTCACGATTTTAATGGTATCTTCTCTAAATTTTGTGGAAAAAAACTGACAGGTTTCCAAAACCTGTCAGATTTGGGCGAGTTTACCCACACTTTTTGAGAAGATACGGTTAATGGTTAATCGGAAGGCGAATATAAAACCGACTCCCTTTTTCAACTTCACTTTCAACACCTATCGTGCCGCCATTTTTTTCGACAAATTCCTTGCACAAAATCAAGCCTAAACCAGTGCCTTCTTCTTTAGCAGTGCCGCGAGTACTGTGGGAAACATCTATCCGAAACAACTTGTCAATGTTTTGGGGTTTGATACCAACCCCTGTGTCTAAAATCGATACTTCGATCATATTACCTTCTTCTTGAGAAGAAACTTCTATTTTGCCATTGACAGGCGTGAACTTAATGGCATTTGAGAGCAAATTTCTGATGATCGTGTTCAGCATCTGTTCATCAGCAAACACTAAGGTTGAGCCAACAGTCGAGGATAACTTAATGTCTTTTGCTGTGGCATTGTTTTTCAACAGACTAATGTTCTGATCAACAACAGTCTTTATCTTTAAAATATCAGGGGTTACATTGATTTTACCTGTTTGTGATCTTGACCAATCTAACAGGTTTCTCAACAAGCCATACCCCTTGTTCAGGTTGTGTTGAATAAGCCCTAACAATTTATCTGTTTCAGAGGCTTCATTCTGTTCCGATTGTTTCGAGAGTATGTTTGATAGACCAATTGAGCCACAAAATATGTTGGCTAAATCATGGGCGATGATGGAGAAGAACTTGTTTTTGGTGGCAAGTGCTTCTTCTTTTGCTGCAAGTGCCTCCCGCAACTCTTCTTTTGTCGCTTGAAACTCAAGGTGGGTATTGACACGGGTGGTCAATTCCTTTTGATTAAAAGGCTTAGTGACATAATCCACAGCCCCCAATTCCAGCCCAGCAATAACGTCGTCCTTTTCTGTCTTGGCTGTTAGGAAAATAATGGGAATATCTGCCAATGTAGCATCTTGCTTTAACCGCCGGCACACTTCAAAGCCATCCATATCCGGCATCATAATATCCAGCAAAATAAGATCGGGGCGTTTCTTTTTGACAGAAACCAATGCCATAGCACCATTTGGCGCAAATCTTGGAGTATAGCCATTTTCAGCTACAATACTACCCAAAACCGCTAAATTTTCAGGGTTGTCGTCCACAATTAAAATAGCTTGTTTTTTCTTCATAAGTTTTTAATGGTTAATTATTTAGGACGGGTGTGATTAAAAGTGCTTGGTTTCCAAAATAAATTTTGGACTCCGCTACCCAATCTTCCAAAATAAATTTTGGGCGGTTCTTCGTCGAAAATTTATTTTGGACGACTCCCGCCCATGCACTTTTAATCAAACCCTTAGTTTAGGAATTTAGGACTTACAGATTGACAAATTGAGCATTTTATGCTCCCTCTGGTAAAATAAAGCTTTCCTAATTTTTTAGGACTTACGCACTTTTAACCAAATATTTGAGATAAGTATTGATAAAATGGCATCCTTCATATTCACACAATGAACGAAACAATTGTTTAGTGATACTGGAGTCCTGTCGAGGTTTAAATTTTTTCGTGCAAAAACTTAAACCTCGAAACCTTTAGGTTTGGGCTTTCCAAAGCTAAAGCTTTTTACCGCCATTTTTGAACCATGCCTATTTTTGTAGAAAAATGAAGGGTGATTGATGCAATCGGGAAAACGCTATGTAATGTGACAAAGTAGAATTAACAATTATAAAGACGCAATTTTATAGCGTGGCGATTTGTCATCGTTAGCTAACAGTTGATTAATTTCTTTTTTTAATTCTATCATTTTTAGTTCGCGGTTAATTGCCAATTTATAAAAGGTTTCTAAAGATTCATTTTTCTTTTTGAGGTTTTTTTCAATCTGGTTTATTATTTGGGAGTTACCAAACCATTAACCATTAACCATTAATCATTAACCATTAACCATCAATCACTTCAAATATATTAATATATTTGGATTTGCCTTTAACTTTTACCCTGTCAACTTTCCGAGCAAGATATTTTGTCGTGTCTGATAATCCCAAATAAGTGGTTTCTGAAATTAATAAAGGAGTATGATAGGTTTTCGTTAAACCTTCAAGTCGTGCAGCGATATTTACCGCATCAGAAATCACTGTGCCATCCATACGACTTTGACCTCCTATCGTGCCTAGCATCAGTGGTCCTGTATGGATTCCAATGCCAATCTGCAAAATCGGTAAATCCGCTATCTGCAAAATCTGGTTATACTGAACAACTGTTTTTAACATAGCAAGAGCAGCATTGACAGCATCATCCGCACAGTTTGGAAATAAAGCCATAATGGCATCACCGATGTATTTATCAATAATGCCTTGATATTCAAGAATAATAGGCTCCATTTGCCCAAAGTAATTATTGATAAAATCAAAATTATCCTGCGGTGTCATTGCCTCTGAAATTGAGGTAAATCCCCGAATATCAGTAAACATAACTGTCATTTCTTTTTCAACTTGATCGCCTAAATTAATATCAGTAATACTTTGTTTACCCAATAAGCTTAAAAATGTGCGAGGAACAAATCTTTCATAAGCTTTATTTAATTGAAATAACTTATCCTTTTGAGTTTCTGCTAGTTCTTGCGTTAGCAGTTCTAATTTTGTATTTTTGCTGTGTAACTCTTCATTCTGTTTTGCAAGCTGTTTTAGAGCATTTTCTTTGGCAATAAGTGCCTCTTTGAGTTCATTCTTGATTGTTTGTAGTTCAATATGCGTGTTAATGCGAGTGAGGAGTTCACTTTTATTGAAAGGTTTAGTGACATAATCGACAGCTCCCAGTTCCAGCCCTGCAATCACATCCTCTTTTTCCGTCTTGGCAGTTAGGAAAATAATCGGAATTTCGGCCAATTTAGCATCCTGCTTTATTTGTTGGCACACCTCAAAACCATCTATATCCGGCATCATAACATCCAGCAAAATGAGATCGGGACGTTTCTTTTTAATGGAAGCCAATGCCGTAGTACCACCTGTAGCAAAGCTGGGAATATAGCCATTTTCAGCTACAATACTACCTAAAACCGCTAAATTTTCTGGGTTGTCGTCCACAATTAAAACAGATTGTTTTTTCTTCATAAGTTTTTAATGGTTAATTATTAACTGATGTTACGCACTGTACTTCAAAAGTGAATACCAGAGTAGTGCAAAATGAAATTTTGCTGATTGTAACAGATTTTGGGGATACCCCCCTAACCCCCCGTACACGGGTGGAACCAAA
>JAUCGK010000141.1 GCA_030378085.1 Candidatus Parabeggiatoa sp. HSG14 | reverse complement strand
TATATTCATCAACTTATATCGAACTCAGGTTAATTATGTAGTTAGAAGTATTAACATGTTAATAGTTATCAATACTTCTATGTACTATATTTTTTGTTAAAATAAACGAGTTTAATTTGTGTTTGTCCAAAGTAATTTTTGTGTTATTTCTTGATATAAAAAATTTTTTTAATCAAAATTATTGGTAACTAATCAGTCTCATGATGAATGTTAATACTTTTTTATAAGGAGTGACGCTGGAGCGTCACGAAATGCGTTCCAACGCTTTCGCTGTGGAACGAGAGGCTGAGTAGTTACAATTATTGATGCTATCTAATATTTTCATACCAAGAAATAACATAAAGCTTGACTTTCCTTCAGCCCACTAATTAATTGAATATTTCAAAATATCCAACACTTCTTCAAGTTCTAAGCGTAATTCGCGAATAATTTGCTGATTTTGCTGTTCACTTTCTAAAGTTTCTCCAATTAAGTGTTGTTTAGCACCACCAATGGTAAAGCCATCTTCATATAAAAGGCTGCGAATTTGACGAATTAAAATCACATCTTCCTGTTGATAATAACGCCGATTACCTCGGCGTTTAATAGGTCTTAATTGAGAAAATTCTTGTTCCCAATAACGCAACACATGTGGCTTTACCGCGCATAACTCACTCACTTCGCCAATTGTGAAGTAACGCTTTCCAGGAATGGTTGGCAATTCATGATTATTCGTCGCTTCCAACATAAGATTCTACTCGCGCTCTGAGTTTTTGCCCAGGCTTAAAGGTGACTACACGCCTCGCGGTAATTGGAATTTCCTCACCGGTTTTCGGATTTCTACCTGGACGTTCATTTTTATCACGTAAATCAAAATTACCAAACCCTGACAGTTTGATTTGTTCTCCTCTTTCTAAAGCCGTGCGGACTTCTTCAAAAAACAGGTCTACTATTTCTTTGGCTTCTCGTTTGTTCAGACCCATGTCATAAAAGAGTTTTTCTGCCATTGTTGCTTTAGTCAATGCCATGTTTATTTCCTTAATTGTGCCTCTAAATTTTGTTTTAGCGTACTAAGTACTTGTTCAATTACGGTATCAACTTCAGAGTCGGTAAGATTGCGGGAAAATGCTTGAAAAATCAATCCTATCGCTAAACTCTTTTTACCTGGCTCAATGCCTTTGCCTTGATAAATGTCAAACAATTGTAAATCAGTCAGCGTTTCTGGGGTGCATTGTTTAATACAATCCAACAATTGATTTGCACTCACATTCTCTGAAACAACTACAGCAATATCTCGTCGTATTGATGGATATTTAGATACTTCTTTAAATTTATGTGGATAAGCTTGAATAATGGGAGCAAGTCGCAATTCAAAAAGATAAACTGGCGGTGCTAATTCCAGTGTTTGTATTAAACTAGGATGTACAGCCCCCAAGAATCCTACTAATAAATCATCCCTATAAATTGCAGTAGTTTGCCCTGGATGCAAAGCGGGGTGTGTACTTGATGTAAAGCGAAAAATATCGTTCTGTTCTTTCTCAGTTGATGCCAAACTTAATAACGCTTCGACATCCGCTTTTACATCAAAAAAGTCAATAGATTGTTCCTGTTGTCCCCATTGTTCTGGTAAACAGCTTCCACTGACGATGCCTGCTACCATTTTTTCTTGTTGCAAACTTTTATCTTCAGACAAGATAAACCGCAAACCCGTTTCAAATAAACGTATTCGCGATTGTTGGCGTTTTTGATTATGCAATAAAGCTTGCAATAAACCTGTCCATAAAGTAGTACGCATTACCTCCATATCGCTAGAAATGGAGTTGTTTAAAGTGATGGAGTGAGTATTAGAGTCAAGTTTGGCTTGTAATTGCGGATCAACAAAACTGTAAGTCATCGCTTCTTGATAGTCACGTTGCACCAGTACTGCTTGTACTTGTTCTAAACTCACTGCTTGTTGTGGGTACATTGTTAAACGAGACTGTGGCGCATGACTCGGTAAATTATTGTAACCATGTACTCGTGCCAACTCCTCAATTAAATCACTTTCAATCGCAATATCAAAACGAAAACTTGGTGGACACACTTGCCATATCAATTTTTCCTTTTCTTCTTTTAAGGAGGAAATTGATTCTGTCCCTTTTAAATGGGGGTTAGAGGTGATTGTCATGCCTAATCGCATTAAGATATCATTCACTTTCCCATGTTCAATAGACTGACCAAGTAACCATTGAATCCTTGAAGCACGAAGTTTAATTGTCGGTGAAACAGGCAAAGTTGTTTCATCAAGCACTTCAATAACAGGCCCTGGTTTTCCACCCACAATATTTAATAATAAAGCAGTAGCACGTTCTATAGCGCGGTGTTGTAATTGAGGATCAACGCCTCGTTCAAAACGATGGGAAGAATCTGTGTGTAATCCATAACGTCTCGCACAACCGGCTGCTTGTTTTGGGGCAAAAAATGCGCTTTCTAAGAATATATCTTGGGTTGCCGCTGTCACGGCTGATGATTGTCCTCCCATGATACCTGCCATTGCCAAAGGTTGTTTATGATCAGCAATAACTAACGTTTGTTCATCTAATTCTACCATCTGCTCATCTAATAAGGTGAGAGATTCACCTGCTTTAGCCATTCTAACTTGTATACTACCAGATAAACAAGCAAAATCAAAAGCATGCATAGGCTGTCCCAATTCTAACAAAACATAATTAGTAATATCTACTACAGCACTAATGCTACGTAATCCACTACGACGCAAACGTTCTTGTATCCATAAAGGTGTTGGTGCTTCAGCATTGATGTTTTTGATAATTCGCCCAACATAACGAGGACATGCTAGAGGATCATGAATTTCTACAGGAAAAGTATCTGAAATTGTTGCAGCAACGGGCGAACAATCTGGAATTGTTACTTGTGAGCGCGTCAATACACCTACTTCTCGTGCAATACCTTCAATGCCTAAACAATCACCACGATTGGGAGTCAGCTCAAGTTCAATGGAAACATCCTCTAGTTGCAAATAGCGACGCACATCTTCTCCTATAGGTGCGTCATGAGGTAAAGGCATCAAACCTTCTGAATTTTCTGCTAAACCTAATTCTTTCGCCGAACATAACATACCATGAGAAGGGACACCTCGTAATTTAGTTTTTTTAATTTTTGTTTTTTCTAAACGGGCACCAACTAAAGCCGTAGGCACTCGCATACCTATATGAACATTTGGTGCACCACAGACAATATTTAAAGATTCATTTGTAGCTCCAATATTGACTTGACAAACGCTGAGTTTTTGGGCATTAGGATGTGATTCGACTTTGATTATTTCACCGACAACAACTTTGGTAAACGAAATAGCAACGGACTCAACACTATCCACTTCTAGCCCTGCCATCGTTAATTGTTTGACTAATTCATCGGTTGAAATTGGGGGATTAACCCATTCACGTAGCCAGTTTTCACTGAATTTCATTATTAATCCTTATGAAAATAAAAATAAATGCTGTTATCTTATTTTAAAATGTATTTTCCTTTTCCCCTTTGCTATCTCCTTCATTCCAATTGCTGAAAAAAAAGTGTTGCTTGTTTTTCGCCGTAGTTTTTTAAATCATTTATAAAAGTCGGATTACGATCTACTTTAGAGGCATAATCCAAATCACGTAACATTTCAATTTGTCTTACTTCAATAGGTTTATATTTGCTCTTTGCAAATTCTGGATACTTTACAATAAATTCATTAATTTTTTGAATAAAATAAAGTTCTTGTTCCAATGAAAGATTGCCAGTCAACTCATTACGCCTGTCTCGAACTGCTTCCATGGTGGTTGGGACTTTCTTAATGGTACGAGGTTCAACTTTAATAATCCAAATTTCATCAGGGTTAGTTGTTGTCAATTCTCTAACAGGGGGGTTTTGTGAAAACAAACCATCCCAATAAGCCTCTTCACCAATATGCACTGCTTTGAATAAAGCGGGTACTGCGGCTGATGCTAGAATAGTGTCGCCAGTAATCTCTTGATTTTTAAAAACTTTAAATTCACCCTTTAATACATTGACTGCACCAATCAAACACATTAAATCAGATTTTTTTTCAAGCAGTTTTTCAATTTCACCAAAATCAATATATTTTTCTAACAATTGTTTTAGCAAGTTTTGTCCTAAGCTAGGATATAAATTTGGATTAAATGTGGGCAATAACGGTATCAAATCAGCCAATCGGATTGTAGCCAACAAATTATCATTGAAAAACATTTCCCAAGAAGAATTTGCTGTGTTGTCATACCAAAATGCCTTCAATAATTGAATAGCTTTTGCTCTATCTTCAGTTAATAAACCATACCACGTTAAGGCCGCACAAATAGCACCGCCTGATGTACCGCTCAAAGCCACAATCTTAAATTTGTGTTCGGTTTCCTCAAGAATTTTTGTTAAAACACCTGCTGTGAAAGCCGTATGACTGCCGCCACCTTGACAAGCAATCGCAATACGTTTAACGGGTTTTGTGTTATTCATAAATTTTGTTTTTTTCTGATCCAATATTGTGCAAGTATTGCACCTGATACGTTATGCCAAATACTAAATAAAGCACCTGGCAAAGCAGCCGCTGCCCCAAAATATTTAACAGCCAATGCTGTCCCTAATCCAGAGTTTTGCATCCCGACTTCAATAGCGAGAGTACGAGCCGTAGTTAAGTCATATCCAATAAAGCGAGCTATAAAATATCCCGCGGCTAATCCTAAAAGATTGTGCAGTAATACTGCTATGACGACTACCGAAGTCAATTGCATTAAATTGTTGGCATTGAGTGCCGTCACAATGGCAATAACAAATACAATAGTTAATACTGACAATATCGGCAACACTGGTTTAACACGTTCTAAATGATGACCAAAATAGGTATTAATCACGACACCTGCTAGCACAGGAAACAAAACAATTTTTAAAATGCTCAGCAACATATTTAAAACTGGCACATCAACACTTTGTCCCACATAAAACCAGGTTAAAAAGGGAGTGGCTAAAAAAGCCAGTAATGTAGAAACCGCTGTTAAGGTGACAGAAAGCGCGACATTACCTTGACTTAAAAAGCAAATCACATTAGAAGCTGTTCCTCCTGGGCAACTGCCTACCAAAATCAGCCCTGCTGCAAGGAGTGCTGGAAGCTGAAATATCCAAGCTAACCCCCAACCCAATAAAGGCATTAATAAAAACTGCATTCCCACACCTATAGCAATAACTATCGGCATTTTAAGCACTCTTAAAAAATCCGAAACATGCAAAGTCATTCCCATCGTGAACATGATGACTCCTAACAATAGCAATATCCACGCAGAAAAAGGAGTAAACCACTGAGGAAAAATAATGGCTAGAAGTGTAAAAAAAATTGCTAAAATTGGAAAGGCTCTAATGGTAATAGTTTGCATTATATTCTTAAATTTTGTAACTATTCAGCCCCTCGCTTTGAATCAAAGGCTAAAGTTTCCTATCGAAGAGACTGATTGAATCAGCTAGTTTTAAACTTTAGAGAGTTTATTAGCCTTGAGATTTATCTCAAGGCTGAGTAATGACTTTATTTTTTTGAGTTACCAAGATAAATCTTGGACTCCTTCATTAAAATTTTAATTTGGTGGTCCAAAAGAGATGATATAAGGAATGAAGATTTAATAATTTCCCAAACGCTTGAACCAAACCTGACAGGTTTTCAAAACCTGTCAGGTTTAAACGTGGACATTATTAAATACTTAAGTTTGGGATTTTATAAAATCCTCGTTCCTAAGTAAAATAGGAAATGGATTTTCACTTTTCACTTTTCACTTTTACCTCAATGGATGTCTCTATTTCTAATAAAGCTTGTAATGGATCGGGGGCTGCTATGATGGGTCGCCCAATTACTAAATAATTCGTTCCCAATTTTAGGGCTTCAACGGCTGTCATCACCCGCTTTTGATCATCCTGTGAACTGTTAGTAGGTCGAATACCGGGTGTTATTAATTTGAAGTCCTTACTAACCGTTTTGCGTATTGGGTCAACTTCATGCGGTGAACACACAACACCATCTAAACCACAAGAATAAGACAAACGCGCCAAACGCAATACGTTATCCTCTAACAAACCGTGTAAACCTATCGAATATAAATCTAGTCTTTCAAAACTTGTCAAGATAGTCACGGCAATTAGTAAAGGACGCTGACTACGTTTTTCTAATGCTTCTCTTGCAGCCATTAGCATACTGCGTCCACCTAATGCGTGAACATTTACCATCCACACTCCCAAATCAGCCGCCGCTAGACAAGCCCGTGCCACAGTATTAGGGATATCGTGATATTTCAAATCTAAAAAAACTTCAAAGCCCTGTTTAATTAACTCTTCAACTAAGGCAGGTCCACCACGCGTAAATAATTCCTTACCCACTTTAACGCGGCAACGCTTACTGCCTAACTGTTTAGTAAGAGCAAGGGCAGATTCAGGTTGTGCAAAGTCTAAAGCAATAATTAAAGGAGACATATTTCATTTTATTATTCACTGTCAATTCCTTGTATAGGCTTAAGTGTACTCCACTGTTTACAACTCGGACATTGCCAATGTAATTTTCGCGCCGTAAATCCACAATGACGGCATTTATAAGCGGGTTTATTTTTCAAGAATTGTGTCATCAAGTCTTTTAACAATAACAAATGATTTCGAGTAATATTGTCCACGTTGAACAGGGCCATATCTAATAAATGATCAAGCCCTTGCAAGGATGGTCGCTTATGCATTTCCTTAACAATAAAGTCAACAGCTTGTTGCTCTCCTTCTTCTTGTTTAACAATTTCTGTCAGCACTAACATTGGTCTAATACCGCCATAATGCTTTAAAATATGGAGCAAATAGAGAACAAACTCATTTTGTCGTCCAAGTGTTTGGTAACAGATTTGCAAAGGCTCTATCACCTCGGTCAAATAATCAGGATTTTGTTGTTCTATCCGTTGAAAAGCTAAAATAGCTCCTTCTTGATCATGCCTCACCAAAGCTAATTGACCTTCTAGCAAACTGGCACGAACACAGTTAGAATCGATTTTTAAGGCATATTGTATTGTGTTAAGTGCAGCATTATTTTGTCCCTGTTTCCGGTAGTACTCGGCTTGTTCACAGTAATATTGAGCAATATCTACGTGTCTTGCTTCAGAAGAAGCATTTGTCAATTGTTGTGCCGTATTAATCGCTTTTTCCCAGTCTTGTTCTTGCTGGTAAATTTCTAGTAATTGGTGCAAGGCTAATACTTGATGGGTACTTGAAGCTACCAATTCTTGAAATAATTGTTCGGCTCTATCCAATAAGCCCGCACAACGGTAATCTTCCGCTAATTCAAACATCGCATTGCTGCGTTGGTGTGGATGAAGAGCGGGTCTGGCGATAAGATTTTGGTGAATGCGAATGGCTCGATTAACTTCACCGCGACGGCGAAACAAAACGCCTAAAGCCAAATGAGTTTCAACAGTATCACTATCTACTTCAATGAGTTTAATAAAGATATCAATTGCTTTATCAGGCTCTTCATTAAGCAAATAATTCAAACCCTTGAGATAATCAGGAGACCAAAAAGTGTTTTTTGATCTTTGTCGCTCTTGATGCCATGCTGAAAGCCATCCCGTAGCAGCTGCTATGGGTAACAACAACCATAACCACTCAATCATTGCATTTACGTATTTTGATTGGAATAGGTTTCCAAGTTTACGATTTCACACTGGGCAGACTTGAGTCTTTTTTTCAAGCATTGATTTTGCATAACATCGTTCCACACCATAAAATTGATTCGATATAAGTACCTGAGCAAAAATAAATCTTCATGGCCAAATTTTAGAACTCATACAAAGTATAGTGTTTCTAACCTAAAATCAAATAATTAGGTTAGAAATATACTCATTACTCATTGTTAAAGTCAAAACTTGTCCATTATCAATAAAACTCAGTGAATGATGTCGTTCAGTATAGCAAGTATAGCGAACTTATTTTAAGATAACTATTTGAATTAATTAAAAATAATTATGCTATTAACCATTCGCTATTTGACAGAAGCCATTGGTGAGAAATTGTATTCATAACAAAAATTATGATTTCGCACCTAATAAACTCTATAACCACCGCCTTTATTGACTCTGTCTCGTAACTCTTTACCTGGTTTGAAATGGGGTACATATTTTTCAGGTAAATCAACAGTTTCACCTGTTTTAGGATTACGTCCTTTTCGAGGAGGACGATAATGTAAAGAAAAACTTCCAAACCCACGGATTTCTATTCGTTCCCCATTTTCTAAAGATTGCACCATTTGTTCTAAGAGAGTCTTTACTGCTAAATCAATATCTTTTTGAGATAATTGGGTTTGTTTTTGTGCAATTGCTCCGATTAGTTTGGATTTTGTCATTGTTTAAGTATCCATGATAAGCTTTCAGTTTTCAGCTTTCTGAAAATGGAAACGATTAAATCGTTCCATGTTTCTATCAGTAAAAACTATTAAATTAATAAGCCCCGTATTCTTTAGATTTTACTGATGATAAAATTGACTACTGAAAACTGAAAACTGTCTTTTGAAAATTATAATTTACTCTTTTTCCATCTGTTCTTTGAATAAATCGCCAAAAGTTGTGCCACTAGCTTCTTGTTGTGAATGACTATAATCTTGAATAGCAGCGGCTTCTTCTTCTGAAGCTAATGCTTTGATAGATAAAGATATCACGCGTTTTTTGCGATCTACACCAATGAGCTTGGCTTCTATTTCATCCCCTTCTTTCAAGAGACGGCGGGCATCGTCAACGCGCTCGTGCGACAATTCTGGAGTTCGTAAAACGCCTTCCACGCCTTCTTCTAATTGAATGACAGCTTTGTTGATATCAACTTCATTGACAACCCCTTTAACAACACTGCCCTTGGGATTTCCCGCAATAAAATCGGAAAAAGGATCTTTGTCTAATTGTTTGATGCCCAAAGAAATTCTTTCACGTTCTGCGTCTACAGCCAAAACAACGGCTTCAATTTCATCACCTTTCTTGTAATTACGTACTGCCGTTTCACCGGGTACATTCCAAGAAATATCAGACAGGTGCACTAATCCATCAATGCCACCATTTAGCCCCACAAAAATACCAAAGTCAGTAATAGATTTAATGTGACCCACTACCTTGTCATTTTTATTATGGGTCGTTGCAAACTCATCCCACGGATTGGTTTGGCAATGCTTGATACCCAAAGAAATACGGCGACGTTCTTCATCGATATCAAGTACCATTACTTCGACTTCTTCCCCTATTTGTACAATTTTAGAGGGATGTACATTTTTATTGGTCCAATCCATTTCGGACACATGTACTAAGCCTTCTACGCCTTCTTCAATTTCTACAAAGCAACCATAATCTGCCAGATTAGTAACTCTACCAAATAATCGGGTGTCTTCTGGATAACGACGTGCAATATTAATCCAAGGGTCTTCGCCCAATTGTTTGAGGCCCAAAGAAACTCGGACACGATCACGGTCAAATTTTAGCACTTTAACTTCGATTTCGTCGCCAACATTAACCACTTCACTAGGATGTTTAACACGCCTCCAGGCCATATCGGTGATATGTAACAGACCATCTACTCCCCCTAAATCTATGAAAGCACCATAATCTGTAAGGTTTTTTACTACCCCCTGCAACACCATACCCTCTTGCATGGTTTCCAATAAGGCTTCACGTTCTTGATTGTTTTCTTTTTCAACCACTGCACGGCGTGAAACAACAACATTATTACGCCGTTTATCAAGTTTAATGACCTTAAAATCTAACGGTTTATTTTCTAAATAGGTGGTATCACGTACTGGGCGTACATCTAACAAAGAACCCGGCAAAAAAGCACGGATATCATTCATGTGGACAGTAAAACCGCCCTTAACCTTTTCAGTAATGATACCTGTAATAGTCTCTTGAGTTTCAAAAGCACGTTCCAGCACTCCCCACGCGGCTGCCCGTTTTGCTTTTTCGCGAGATAATTTAGTTTCTCCAAACCCGTCTTCTACTGCATCTAAAGCAACTTCAATTTCATCATCAACCGCAACTTCAAGTTGACCATTGTCATTGTAAAATTGTTCAATTGGAATAACGCCCTCAGATTTAAGGCCAGCATTAACGATGACCACATCATGACGCACTTCCACGATTTTCCCCATGACAATACTGCCTGGGATCATGGATTTTTCGGTTTGACTCTGTTCAAATAATTCAGCAAAGCTTTCGCTCATATCAGTTACTAGTTGGAAGTTTAAGTTTTCAGTTTTCAGTTGAAAATTATCAGTTGAAAATTATTAAGTTATCACTGTAAATGTCACTGCTCACTGATAACGGATAACACCCGTTTTAAAACACCGGCCACCACCTTTTCAATTGATACCCCCGTCGTATCAATGACCAAAGCATTAGCTGCGGCGATCAAAGGGGCAATAGTACGTGTACTGTCGCGTTTATCACGTTCGGTTATTTCAACCACAAGGTCAGAAAGCTTAGCATCTATTCCTATATTGATCAACTGTTTATAACGTCGATGTGCGCGTTCCTCACAACTGGCGGTTAAAAAAAATTTAAGAGAGGCATCAGGAAAAACTACTGTTCCCATATCCCGTCCCTCAGCTACTAAGCCAGGTAGTTGGCAAAAATCTCGCTGTCTACCTAACAATGCTTGACGCACTTGAGGTATTGTTGCAATTTGTGAGGCCGTAGCACCACAAGTTTCAGTGCGTAACTCTTTTGATACATCGCTCCCTTCTAAAATGACTTGTGTCGTATCCAAATCTGGTAAAGGGCTAAAATAAACTTCTAAACGGGTGGCTAAGGTGGCTAATTCAATTTCATTTTTTAATGAGATTTTATGTCGGTGTGCAGCTATTGCGAGGACTCGATACATTGCTCCACTATCAAGCGTATGCCAACCTAAATGTGTTGCCAATCTTAGGCTGACTGTCCCTTTGCCAGCACCCCCAGGCCCGTCTATGGTGATGACAGGAATGTTAGTGTTTGTCATTAGTCAATAATTGGTAATCGGTAATTGGTAATTTTCAATCCTCTGTCACCTAATCTTAAAATGTGCTTAAATAAAAACCATTCCTTAAAACAAATATCATTTTTTTGATACGAAAAATTTTTTATTTTCAACATATTAAGGTTTTTCAAAGTAGAGAAGATAAGAATACTTAAGCTTAAGGAGATTTCATTCCACCCATTTTTATAAAGATAAAATATTTTTTTGAGATATTTTATAAATTAAATTTATTTCAGTATGGTTCAAATCGTGGTAATAGAGAAAAATTTTCGTTGTTAAACATACTCTAAATCATAAACTAATAAATTATAGGGATAAGCTGCAAATTAATCTTCAACTTGATTAAGTAGATAAGTCATTGAAAATTGGGTAATCCTAAAATGTGGGTAAAGATTAGCTTTGCAATGGGGAAGGATTTTGAGATGGTGCAAAAATGGGAGTAATTCTGTACTTGTCTTTACGAATACATTTTTCTTACTGGTGACAAAAATCTTCGTCATCTTAATCAGTAAGATATTAAAGTATTCTTTTTGAATATCTTCAGCCTGATTTAAACTTAAGATGTTATGCGATAAACTTTATTTTACTAACTGATTTTATTGGCGTATCTATAAATTAGTAGATCAGCTAGAACAATCTTCCCTACAAGATAATTAACATAAGGTTCAACTTTTTAATTAATTGGTTTTATTAAATTATTTTTTTGGTGGATGCGCTATAGTCATCTAGAAAAGTTTTATTTCCCCCTAAAAAAACTTCGAGGTTTGCCAAATCTCGAAAGTTTAGGACTGAATTCTTCTGGACATCTATAAAATAATCACTTTATTCACCCTACATGAAAATCAATCAGTTATAAATTGAAGTTGAGCATTAGGTTAATTAATTGACTACAAATTTAAAGTTGAGCATCGCGTGATATTAGTATTAATCACTTTAAGAAGTTGTTCTAAAAACAGTGATATTTCAGCCAATCGTTCGGGGGGAAAACTATCAATTAATTGATAAATATGTTGTTTTCGAGCAATCAGTGGTAGAGGTTGAGTTGTCATTAGAAAATCTCCTTAGGAATAAGGATTAAATAAAATGCGAAAGTTGAAACCGGTTTTTAAAACCTGTCAGGTTTGATACCAAAAATTTGCAACTTATTAAATCCTCATTCCTTAGCTTGATATTAAAATTTTTGAAATTTGGAGAAGGTGGTGAATTTGATACCAAGCAACGTATTGGCAAAATTCCCTATAATAATTTGATTCAGCGTAGGGTGGGTAGAGGTACGCAACGAAGCACGTAGGTTGGACTGACGATAGGAAGTCCAACATTTCGTGGTTGTCTTTTGCCTTTTAATGTTGGAGTTTGCAAGCTCACTCCAACCTACGAGCTTTAAGTACATTTCACCAAATTTGTTCTCGCCGAATATTAGAACACAAACAAAAAAGATAGCACACTTTTTGATTATAATTAGCAACTAATAAGTACATTTCTAAATTAATAACCAAACAAAGCGCGTAGGTAGAGTAAATAAAACATAAGCCGTCATCCACCTTATAAAATTTGTTCATGGTGTATGACGCTTTGCTTGTACATGGCATCTTTTCTAAATTTTATCTAACTCTTTAGCGCGTAGGTTGGACTGACGATAGGAAGTCCAACATTTCGTGGTTGTATTTTGCCTTTTAATGTTGGAGTTCGCAAGCTCACTCCAACCTACGTGCTAAAATTTTAGTATTCATGTTTAAATTTCTCCTCCAAATTAACAATCAAAACAATAATCACACAGAGCGCGTAGCGAGCGTAGGGTGGGTAGAGGAACGAAACCCACCAATGCCCCCACTATGTTAAAAAGTTATTGAGTTCTCAGTCAATTTTAACCTGTTGGTGTCCTACTCAATTTGGGGATTAATCATACACTAAATCATCAAAAAAAAAGCAATTCCCTTAGTTTAGAAAATGGGCATTTTTTAGCACGTAGGTTGGACTGACGATAGGAAGTCCAACATTTCGTGGTTGTATTTTGCCTTTTAATGTTGGAGTTCGCAAGCTCACTCCAACCTACGAGCTAATTGAATCAGCACGTAGGTTGGACTGACGATAGGAAGTCCAACATTTCGTGGTTGTATTTTGCCTTTTAATGTTGGAGTTCGCAAGCTCACTCCAACCTACGAGCTTTAACTACATTTCACCAAATTTGTTCTCGACTTCGCTTTGAACTCCAGTTCATCAGCGAAAAATTTCTTTAAGAAGTTTTTTTACTTTTTCATCAAAATTTGCCGAAACCAGCCATTTGCTAAAGCGGCTGTATTGCTCACAACTGTCAAGGTGGGATGGCTTAAGTCTTCAAATACAACATCGGTGCGTGTGGCAATTTTGCTAATTAGGGGACTTAGTAAACGGCGCACGAAGGCACGTTGCTTGGGTTTCAAAAATTTATCAAGAATCAGAATTTTACCATTGGGAGCTAATACTCGTGTTGCTTCATCTAAGGCTTTTTGAGAATCGGGTACTACCGCCAAAATCAAGTGCATAATCACTACATCAAAACAGTGATCAGGATAAGGTAATTGCATGACATTCCCTTGGTGTAAATTCACATCTTGTGTTGTAATGGGTTGTTTGGCGCGTTTTAACATGGCATAAGTGAAGTCTATGCCTGTATAATTTGCTCCCTTTGGCAAATAGGGAATATCTAAACCTGTCCCTATTCCACACAATAAAATCTTCATTCCTTGTACATCCCCTAATTGAGCAAGGCTACGTTGTCGGGCTATACGAGTAGGGAGTGCAACAACGCTATCATAGAGTGGGGAAAGTAAAGTATAGCTCTGTTGTAAAGTTTTGTTTAACATCGTATTTAATTAACTTTTTATTTTTTGGAAGAATCAAGAATAGCGATTAAAGAGTAATGTGTTGGAGTCCAAAGCTTTAGCTTTGGAATGCTCAAACCTGAAGGTTTGAACTCCATTGTCTTTTTGGAATGCTCAAACCTGAAGGTTTGAATTCCATTATCAAAAATTAATCTAACAAATTAT
>JAUCGK010000140.1 GCA_030378085.1 Candidatus Parabeggiatoa sp. HSG14 | reverse complement strand
GCATCCCCGAAAAATGGGAATGGCACGTTTTCAATGTATCATAACATATTGTTTTTAAATGTTTTTATGACATACAATTTAAATAACATTATTTTTATTTTTTACCCGAAAAATGGGAATGCGCCCTCAGTTATTATGTATAACGATGAGCGGTTATGGGGTATTTAATGAAAATGCCCACTTTTTTCCCAAATTGCACTGGTTTCATCAATTGTCGCATTGGTAATACTATTTTCTCCATTTTCCTTGGCACAACGTTCAATTTCCAAAATCACCATGCTTCGCACAAAGTATTGAATTATTGGTGGCTCCAGGTTTATCCATCGGTTGGTGTTTATTTTGTTGCATAGATGCTTTCATTTTCTTTCGAGACAAAGCAAGTCCATGCTCCACGATTTCCAATGTGATTTCAGCAATATCCTGCTCACGCGCATAATTCTCAATCTGCTCACGGCTTTTATCTCGCATAAAACCTTCGGGTACTCGCATCAATCTGGCTAAAGCAGCAGCTTGCCAATGTTTATTGTTTTCTGTAGGCGTTTTCTCCAAAAATGGAATAATATGTTGTTTTTCAACTTGAGTAGATTTTTCTTGTCGTGCCTTTTTTTCTGCCCGTTTACTGACATTGTCGCGCTGAGAAGGTTCTTCAATCGTCATTAATAAAGCATTTGCTTCATCTGACCATTGCATATCTTCCGATGGTTTAAGCTTACCCGCATCGTGAGCAGCGATTATTTCGCCCATCGCTTTTCGGGCATAACCTGGCATAAGTTGAGCAGTTGCTTCTTCCACAATACTTTCAGTAATAACAGTGTGTCCCTGTTCTTGGGCATAACGCAAAATAGCTACACGCGCCATATTACGTACAAATGAAGGAACTCGTTCCATTCGTTTTTCAGCATCAACCGTCCAAGAAGTCGTTGCATCTGCCACCACATCTAATCGGGGTTGATATTGCCGTTGACTGAGCAATACCGCACAATCGACATTACGTAGCAGATTTTCGGCATTGCCACCGATGTCCAGTTCTGGGTCAGCATGAATACCGATTTTACCGATGATCAATAAAGAGGGATTAAACTTGCGACAATATTTTTCGATAGCATCATAAGGTTTACCATCCAATAAAACAGTTTCTACCTTCATATCATAGTCAGTAGCAATGCTTTCAGCAATACTAAGATGACCTTGATAAATTTTAGCCAGCCCAGAGTCGATAATTTCTTCATGCAATTTTTCTTGCTCTTTGAATTTAAAAACTTGACTGGCTTCTTCTGATAATACCCCTGCAATTCGGTTGAAAGCAACATAGTGATAATAAGGATCAAAAGCTGCCACGACTGTTACTGGAACATGCCAATGACTGGCAAAAGAAAGAGCAGTCAATAATCCACCATAAGATTGACTAGAACCATCCACCGCAACCACGATAGGGCCTTCTGTTAAGCTGTGTTGTGGGTCTTTAATAACTAGCGTGTCGATATTTGTCCGTCGTACTACCCGCTCACAGACGGTACCTAAACGACTCCCTGCGATTGCTCCCACGCCTCTTGCGCCTAGTACCAATAATTCATAACGATTGTTATTGGCTTCCTTAACCAATTCACGGTAATTTTTACCTTCTAAAGAACGGCGGGTAAAAGGGATAGATTCCTGCTGACAACGCTTTTCTATTTGGTCTAAGTAAGAATCAGTAATAATGGACAAACCTCGCGTAATGAGATCATCATGTACATCTCGCTGGCGTTCCAATTCTTGTTCTTGACGAAATTGCTCTGGTAAACCACCCTCCATTTGACGAAAACGCACATCATGTAATTTAGCCGCATAAACATGAACCCCTGTTATTTTAGCATTATATAAGGGAGCGATGGATACAGTATCGCTAATAGCGCGGTTTGAATGATCGGAAGAATCGGTGGCAATCAGGATTGATTGATAGTTTGGTGAAAGGTTTTCTGGTTTTATAGTGGCTTGAGAGTTCATATTAATTCTATGGTTAATATAGATATAGCGTTTCTCGATTGAATAAAGTACAACCTCCCCTAAATCCCTCCTTAAATTAAGGAGGGAACTTGTACCTGACGCAATCGGGAAATGCTATATTCAGATAAGGAACGTACACAAAATAACTTCGACAACTAAACCTGACAGGTTTCTAAAACCTGTCTTCGAGGTTAAAGTTTTTGCGTGCAAAAACTTTACGAAGGTTTGCCCCAATAGTTGGGTAAATTATTTCATGCACATTCCTTAATCCATCGCTAATCGTGCGGCATTCGTAAAGGCTTTGATTTGCACTCTTGATTTTTGATGCTTGCGGTTTTTGTTTGTTCTGAGTTATAGGATAACAAGAAACTGGGTTTAAAGTCAGGTAGTCCTGTATATGTAGTGCTTATGTAGCAAATTCCAAATTTTTTAAGGAGGCATTCAGGACTACCAAATTTTGGACTCAGATATTCCAAATACGTTTTTGCGTAGAAAAACTTATCGAATCCTGAGTGTCCTTTAGGGTACTTTAGCTTTTAGCCTTAGAATTTATTCTAAGGCTTTTTATTTATCTACATCACTGTTTAACTTATCAAGCAATTCCGCAATCACCGCTAATTGTAATTGATGATCACCTATTTTTTCTAAACGTTGCTGGATTGTTTTGACGGTGCGATTAATTTTAGTTTGTTGTTTTGGTTCAATATAAGCAATTTGATCTAATTCTCCTTTTTTTGGATGCATAGTACGAATTAATACTGCTTTGGTTCCCTTTTTCTTTGGTTTTCCAATGCCCTGACTCTGCAATTTTGCTAAGTCATGAAGGCGATGACTTAATTCAGTAAACCGGACTTCTGCCTTTTTACGGGGAGGCACTTTAGCTAGAAAAGTAGCAATAGATTCTAACCAAACCTTATCTTCTCCCTGATGGTTTTGTAAACGGCGAATAAAAGCAATTAAACCTTCTTTGTCTACTGTATATTGTTCTAAGCCGTTAAAGCGAGTTTTGAAATGATGTTTGGTTCCACCCGTGTACGGGGGGGGGTTAGGGGGTGTCCCCAAAATCTGTTACAATCAGCATTTTTTTAATAAAATACCAATATTTTTTTCTGAAAAGCTATAATCTAAGTTAAAATTCTTAGGAGTCCAAAATTTATTTTGGATTTAATTAAGTTAAAATTTTAGGCTAAAACAAACAGGAATCCTCCCATAACTCACATAAACGGTAAAATCACCGAGCATATTTCTTAGATAATCATTGTGGATTTGGAGGTTTAAAATTTCAGGGAGTTCTTCAAAAGATTTAGCAGGTTGCAGACTTTCTAAACGATTATCTCAATATTTGCCAAGTTTTCTCATTGCGCGTGTATTCGATTTGTTGATTATCATGTTGATAGATGGCAATCATATAGATATTTGCGAATTTTCCAACATGAGAAAAATTAAGATGAATATCTGTGGCAATTTCTAATTTTTCATCTGAACGACTGCTAATTTACTGATTTTTCATATCCCAGTGCCAGAAATAACAAAAGTCCAAAGCTAAAGCTTTGGACTCCAATATGTAATTTGAATCTATACTCCAGATGTTCAAGTTTTCGTTTTTTTTGAATTACTCAAACGCTAGAAAAGACCTGACAGGTTTTAAAAACCTGTCAGGTATCAAATCCGAAAACCTGAACGTTTGGAATCTAACTTGGTTTTTTAGTACCCACAAAACAAAAACAAGGCCCATTTGGGTGATTAGGTTCCTCAAATTCAATGGTAACATTTTGAAAACCAAAATCCTCAAGACAAGTTAAAATATCGGCTCTTGTCATCCATAAACTAAACGTTTCGTGTCCACCTGCAAATTTAGCAGAATCAAGGGATTCTTGGTAATTTTGCTGGTATAGCTTATACTGACGACCCTTATAATCCTTATTTATCGTGCCAGGAAACTTATCTTCTCTCAGATAAGGGTTACTCTCAATCAGCGATTGATCATAATAATGCGTCCACATCATCACTTTTGAGCTTCTTTGCGAAATGAGATCAATCAGTTCAGCCGGATTTTGCATGTGGTATAGCACGCCACTAGCAATACAAATATCGAATGTTTCATCTGTTTCCTTCAGATAAGTTACAAAGTCACCCAACATAAAATGAGCCTGTTTAAGCCCTAATATTTCCTTTGTCACTAAGCATTTGAGATAAGCTCTCGTGTTGGCTTCAATTGAGAGTATCGAAGCCGCTCCCATGTTTTCAAGCATATAAGTATGCCCACCTTCAAGAGGTCCTAATTCGAGGATTTTACAACCTTTAACGCCCCCAAATTGTTGTGCAGCCCATGCGATTTTGCGATCTTGAAATAAAGGAATATGTCCTGAAGTCAGTTCTGATTCAGCCTCAGTTGGTGGTAATCTTGAAAGCCATTCCTCTTTAAAAATATTCAGCGCGTTTTGATCAGTGGGAAAAGTATCAACATACTCGTCTAATATATTCATATCATCGGATTCCTCTTTGTACTCTGGTTCATTGCCTGTTTTCTCATCATATTCTGGCTCATTATAACCTTACTTGTTCGTTAGCTATTTTTTTTCCAAACGGAAAAATATTCTAACTGATTGTTTTCTCCCCAATTGACAAACACACAAGTTGCTTGTAATTGTAGTAATTTAAGCGACTCTAACATAAATTCATTAAAAGACAATGAATCCCAAACATTAACGTGTCCCCGTCTGTTTTTTTGTTTCGTGAGACGTGTTTGCAATTCTCCTTCGCTGATGCCTTCTGGATGTCTGCCACGTATCAAATCTGCATAGTGTGCATCTGTTATTTCTGTGACATGATTTTCATATCTTTCTTCGAGAGATGAAAAGGGAGTCACCGCAAGATTTTTGTTAAACGTAAAATTCTTATCAGACGCTGAAATAACCACATAACCATCACACTTTGTTATCCGAAACATTTCTTTGACAACATTGATAGGATTGGCAACATGTTCAATGACATAGTTAAGTATTACGAAATCAAAATGTTCTGTCTCAAATAAAGACAATCCTTCTTTATCCAAATCACAAAGATGATCTACATCAACCAATTCATCAATTTCTAATTCTGGAAAATACGGAATAGCTTCTTCCTTGGAACGTACATCACTAAACGCTATTGAACAATGCCATGGAATAGCGGCTGCTTGAGAAAACGCGCCAATTTCTAAGCCATCTCCCTTGAGAAAACTATAACCATTTTTACGATGAATCAGATGTGAATCATCACAAGGAGGTAAAGTATTTTTTTCCTCCTTTAATGTTGAAGAAGTTGAAGAAGACAATTTCTGCCAAACGGAAAAATACTCGAACCGATTATCGTTTGAAATATTGAGAAATACACAAGTTACAGTCAATTTTAACAACTCAATCGTATTTAGCATGAAATCCCCGAAAGTACTAGAATCCCATACATGAGCATGTTCTCGCCGCTGTTTAACCTCGTTAAGGCGTTTCTGTTGCTTTTTCAGGTTCAACCTAAATACACCAGGATGCACACCTCGCAAGAAATCTATATAGTGTTCATCTGTGACTTCAGTCACATTTTTGTCATATTCCTCTTTCAGATGTAAAAATGAGGTTAAAGCTCTGTTTCTATCAAAGATAAAATTTTTATCAGGTGCGGAAATAACAACATGTCCTCCCGCCTTAGTTACCCGAAATAATTCTTCTACGACCTTTATTGGATTTGCAACGTGTTCAATCACATGATTGAAGATTACAAAATCAAAACGTTCTGCCTCAAATACAGATAATCCTTCTTTATCCAGATCGCAGATATAATTAACATCAACAAGCATATTGATATCTAATTCTGGAAAATGTTGGATAATCTCTTCCTTCGATTGGGCATCACAATATTCAATGGTACAATGTTTAGGAATTGTAGCCGGTTGATGAAATGCGCCAATTTCCAAGCCATGACCATTCAATAAATGATAGCCTTCTTGACGATGAACTAAATGTTGTGCTACAGACATATATTTTTTCCTTTTAAGGAAGTGAAGGTACTCTTGGAGGCCAGGAAAATGCAAAATCTTGACCTTCTATGGTAAGATTAGGACTATAAGCGGGATCCTGCATGAAAAATTGAGGCCAACGGTTTTTTAGAAAAGTACGTTCTTTTTCAAAACGCGCCTTTTTCTCTGGTGTATCTTCATAACCTCTACTGGCAGATTCATGGTGATATAATTCAGCATAGGGAGTCCATACGATCCGTAAGTTGTGTTCATTCATCTTAAGACACAAATCAACATCGTTAAATGCAGTTGAAAGATTTTCGGCATCTAAACCGCCTACTGCTAAAAAATTAGCTTTTCGCATGACCATACAAGCTGCGGTTACTGCGGAAAAATTTTGAATCAAAGCAGCTCTCCCCAAATAACCTACATCACCACGCGACAAGCCTTTATGAGCATGTCCCGCCGAATCGCAAATGCCGATAACTACACCACCATGTTGTAAAGTATCATTGGGATACCACAATTTTGCGCCAACAGTACCCACTTCAGGACGCAAAGCATGGCTCACCATTTCTGACAACCATTCGTGATTAATAACCTCTAAATCATTATTAAGTAAACCAATGACTTCTCCTTGGGCTTGTTCAACAGCCATATTATTCATATCAGCATAATTAAAGGGATAAGAATAATCAATAATACGTGCCTTTTCATCTGCTTCAAGTTGCTGCATATAATCCAAAGTTGTTGCATCATCACTATTGTTGTTGATGATCAATATCTCAAAATTTTCATAATCTGTTTTATTCAAAATACTTTCTACACAGCGATGTAGTAATTCAAAACCATTGTGAGTAGGAATAATCAAACTGACTAACGGTAAATGGAGAGGCAAGGAATAGTGTACCCTGATTGTTCCAGATACATCAGGTGATTCTGTGACCTCCGCGCTAATATTACGCCTTTCAAGATGTTCCTTAATGGCTTTTTGTGCGGCCATAATAGCATAAGGTTTTTCATCAGGCCCAGAAGCTGTGCTGCCACTAATAATGCGCCAGTGATATAAAATTCTTGGAATATGACGAATTTGGATAGGATTAATTTGCTCAATGGCCCGCAATGCTAAATCATAATCTTGTGCGCCCTCATAACCTTCTCTAAAACCTCCAATTTGTTGTATTAAAGAAGTACGATAAACGGCAAAATGCGTAATCAAATTGTGAGATAAAAACAGATCAGGATTCCAGTCTGACTTAAAATACGGATCGCAACGTTCACCCTTTTTATTGATTTTATCCTCATCAGAATACCAAAGCATTGCATCGGGATAATTCAAAATATCTTGAGCCATCCAAAATAGTGCGTGTTGCGCCAGTTTATCATCATGATCTAAGAATCCTATAAATTCACCATTGACCATTTCCAGAGCCGTATTAGAGGCAGCAGAAATATGACCATTCTCTGCCCTAAATTGTAATTTGATCCGTTTATCACGCTTTGCATATTCTTCCAAAATATGGCGTACATGCGGTTTCGTTGAAGCATCATCAGCAATACATAATTCCCAATTTGGGTAAATTTGATGAATAACAGATTCGATAACCTCCCGTAGCCATTTCTCCTCTGTATTGTAAGTGGGCATTACAATAGAAATGAATGGCAGATCATTCCATTCTTTCATACACTGTTGCATTTGCTTAACTACTTTTTTAGTCAAAGTATCGTAGTTTTGTAGCCAACGGGAATAATCACTGGGGTTATGTTGTAACAGTGACTTAGACGGTTGTAAAGAAGTTGTGATAACGAGCGGTTTAGTTGAAGTACCCTGTTCAGATGAAACTATTGATGATGGGAGAGTAGAAACAGCAGATTGCTCACTTGTTGTTTCAGCTTGTGATTGTTGCCAAGCAACAATTTCTGTCATAATATCCCTAAGATGATCTTGTGCAGTCAACCCCATCTTTTTGAACATGAGCTTCAAAGTAACTTGAGTGAAGATGTTACCAGAACGCCAAGTCATCGAATTAAATACCGCTTTTATATCGTCATCTAGTGCCTTAATCCAATGTGTTAATTTATGGATATTGTGTTGCTGTTTTTCCGTTTTCTTGGTAAGCGTTGAAATAACTTGCTCTTTTTTAGCCAATGTACTGTTGGTTTGAGATTGCGTATTTTTAGCTTGGGTTAACTGTGTTTGTAATGCTTGTTTTTGCTCCTCTAATTTAGAACTTTCTTGTTCAAGGGCGTTAATCTGTTTTTCTGCAACTAACAATTGATTTCGATAACTTGCTGCTTGATTTTTAGATTTCTCACTTTCCGTTTTTTGCGTTTTTAAAGCCCGCTCGATTTTTTCAAGAGATTCTTGAAGCTCGACAATTTTTTCATGACACTTGCTTATTTCATTATCACGCTTGGCAATTTCCTCATCACGCTGAGCAATTTCCTGTTCACGTTGAGCAATTTCTTCAATCTGTTTGGCAATTTCACCATCGCGCTGAGTGATCTTTTCGTCCCTTAAAGCAATATCTCTTTGATATTGTAATGCTTGCTCTGTGGCGACTAATTTCTTTTTATATTCTCGCAAAATTTCCTCAGCACCTTCAGAAAAGGTTGGCAAAGGTTTTAATTGGAAAATACTACCATTTTCAAACGCTTCAGATAATAAAAACTGTTGGCTATTGAGATAAGCATTTTTTAGTTGCACATCACCGTGTTCATGATATAACTCAGGCTCTATAAAAGCCCTTATTTCTTTATCAGAAGGCAAGCGTATACCTTGTACTTCACAATCTAGTAAGTCTTGATGTAAGTTTTTAACAGCTCTGACAGGATTTGTCATTAAGTCTTCATGAGAAACCAAAATTCTTGGCATATCCACAGAATTTGCTAAACCATGTAAAGTATATTTTTCCCATAAAGCAATACTTAACATAAAAGGAAAATTATCACGCTTTTTTAACGACTGGGCAATTTGAATGGGATTGCGATAAACATAAACACAGACAGGTACTTCAAGTAAGGGAGACCATAAAGGTAATAATAGGCAAAAACGGGGGTCTTTTGCCATCCACGGACGATTTGTCTCCAAATTGAAAATAATTTTTTGGGCGTCAGGGGTAAATGTTTCTCTCGTTTCATCAGTCAACATAGCACTTTCAAAGTCACTGATATTATCCCATGACATTCCCAATGTACTCATCGTCCGATGATTTAACTCATATATATCCTTACGTTCCCAATGACCTTTAGGATTATCCTGTGCATGAGGCATAGCAATATTTTCGGGCGCGAAGTAAGTCCCCATCATATTTAACAGCCGCGCTACAACAGAAGTGCCTGAGCGGTGCATTCCTAACACAATAATTTGCATGTTTTCAATGTTCCTCTTTGATCTTTTAAGGTTGACCTAAACAACACGTTTTTTTCTTTTTACCTCCATTATTTTTAAATTGATTGAGGCAATTGCCAATAATTAGCTTATTATATCAACTCCTTATCAGGATCAATTCCTTTTTTCTCCAAAAGCAGTAGTAAGTCTTGAATTTTTTTCTGAGCCTGTTCTTTTTCTTTCGTAATCTGTTTCTGTGCTTTTATCGCCTGTTCCTGTGCTCTTATCGCCTGTTCTTTTGCTTTTATTGCCTCTTCAAGCGCAGTCGCATAAGTATTTTCTTTCAATACAGCATCTAACTGACTTTGATAGAGTAAGTAATTGGTTTCGTTTTCCGAAAAACGGTGCAATACTTTCATCGCTTGCTCAATTTCTTTGGTATTTAAAGGGTTAGGTGGATTATCAGTATCCACATTTTTACCTTCTTTGAAAAGATAAAGCCATCTGTCTTTTTCGTTGGTTATCGTTTCAGTTTTTTCTGCCATTTAGGTAATTGTAGCAGATGAATGGCAAGGTGTTCTGTCAAAGCTATTTTGTGCTTTTGATTATAAACTGAGAAAGGGAGGTGGTATTCTTCCAAGTCATCAAAAAGGTTTCCATTGAGCACCCAGATTGAAATAACGAGCTTTAGCTTTTGATAATTATCACCTTCTTGTATCTGTGAATAATGGTAAATACTACTCCAAGCATATAAAATCCTTTCTGCGAGTGCTGCGTGAATAACCAGTTGTATTTCAATTTGATAACTTTTCCCTTGTTCATCAACAGCTTTCACATCAACAATCGTTAATTTATCACCAATAAATTTTTTTCGTTATAAGGATTTTTAATGGTAACATCCTGAATTATAGCGTTTCCCGATTGGAGAAAATACAACCTCCCATAAATCCCCTCCTTAAATTAAGGAGGGGACTTGTATCTGACGCAATCGAGAAACGCTATAACGTTCCTTCTTTTAACTCCAAGATAGCATTGAGAAAATGAATCAACAGATTTTTATTTTCAGCCAAGAATGGCTTTGAAGACACAACCTACTATCGGGTTGATTTTATGTTTCATACAAAATTATTTTAGTTCCTTTTTGGAAATCGTACTTTAGATTCTATTTGTTCGCTATAGTGATGAAATAGAAAAAGACATGCGTACTTTATACTCTTGTACAACAATTAACATTTGGACTCCTATTTTACAAAATCTTCAAAATTGAAGCCTTTAAAAATATCCTTCAAAGAGTCATTCAGCTTATCTTGTTGTTTTTCCAAAAATTTTTGTTTTTCTTCTTCAAGTTTAGCGGCCGCTTTAGCTTTGGCACGTTGTAAGAAAATGGCCTTTATAGCCTCTACATCTGGTTGAATAGTGGGGGTGTTCAGTTTGCCTGTGATTTTGACAGGAATAATGAACCTTTTGAGTTTGCCTAATGTTTTGCCACCTTGTCCTTTTGTCGTATCTACGAAGGCAGTTTGTAGAAAAAAATGAATGTCTTGACTATTTATCGCTATATTTCCTCTACCATTGGCACGTAATAACGGTGATTTTAGTTCTAAATCGTTGTTATAGAGAAAGCCGTTTTGTGCAACCAATGTACCTTGTAAACTGGCAAAGTCGGTTTGCATCGGTTCTTCACCAGGCATCGGTTCACCTTTTAGCCAAGCTTTGGTTTTCCGAATGGAATGCCCAATATTGAATCCTTTCAATGCACCGTCTAAAAACTGAAAGAAAATAGGACCATCAAGCGTGTTTAGTAAGGTTTGTAAGGTAGAAGCCTTGGCGGTGAGTTGAATCTTGAGATTAGTTGTGCCAGAGATTTTATCATCTCCAAGCAAATCAATGAGCAAAGGACTGGCTTGTACACTATTCAAGGTATTGTCAATATTGATAAGTGGTGGCTCACTTTTGGCATCTACCATGACGTTACCTTGGTATGTGCCTTGATAAAGCGCAGCTTTGGGAGTCAGTTTAATTTTGCCTTGTTTAGCTGACACATCCAGGTTTATATCTTTGATTTTCAAATTAGACACTTTAAGTTGACCAATTTTTAAAGTACCATTGAGATTCAAAGCACGTAGAACTTTTATCGGCAAAAGTATTTCTTCACCTGATAAAGGAGAATCTGATTGACTGTCTTCTGGTTTTTTAGGGGCTAGGTAACGATCTATGTCAATGTTGTTGACATTCAAATTGAAAGCAATGGCTGGCTGGGTGAAATTTTTCACCGATAAATATCCTTTTAACTGGCTGTCATCTAAACGTATTTTTACATTTTTTAAGTTTAAGTGAGATAAGCTACCCCGAAATTGGGTATCTAGTGCCAATGTATTTAGGACTTTGAGATCAGTGGTTTTGGGAACAGGTTGTTTTAAACGTTGCAGTAATCGGCGCGGATTAAAGGGTGATAATTTCAATGAACCTTGCAATGCGGCTTGAGTTGAAACATTTTTAACAGACAATTTACCATTTAATGTTAAACCCAAAGCTTTAATCACAAACTTACTTAATGCGAGCGTATCTTTGGCAAAATTAAAGGTGACATATTTACTATTAAATGTGTTGTGTTTATCAATGGTAAGACGCAAACCGCTCAATGCGATCTTTTCTGGAGTCAGCGTTAAGTAAGTTTTCAAAGCAGCACGAGTAAGCGTAAATGGTGCTGGTACTTCTAGCGGTGGTTGCCCTAACCGTTTAAGGACTTTTTGTGGATTAAACGGAGCCAAAGTAAGTTTTGCTGTCACCTTCGGTTTACTCAGGATTTGTTTCACAGCCACCTTTTCACCATTGAGATTTATGCCAAAAGCTTGAAGCGAAAGTTTATCCAAATTAAGCATTTCTTTATTAAAGTCAAAAATGAGTTGTGGCGTGTTAAATTGATTATCATCAAGACTTAGATTCAGATTGTTTAAACGAATACCGTTCGCTTCGGTAAATTGAAACTGCGTTTTCAACGCTGCCCTTTTTAAGGGCAATAATTTGTCATCAGGTAATGGCAAAGCGGATATAAGCTGTACTTGTTCAAGGCGTTTAAATACCTTTCGTGGATTGAAGGGTGCTAGAGCCAGTTTTCCTCCAATTATCGGTTGGGAAAATAGTTGTTGAATGTTCAATTTGCTATTCAGGTTGACACCATAAGCTTGAAGCGAAATTGCTTTGGCATGGAGTGTTTGTTTTTCTAAATCTATATTGAGTTCAGGCGTTTTTAATTGGTTGTCATCAACGATAAAATGTAGATTGTTGAAATTGGCTTCGGTAAGACTGGCTTCAAATTGGGTTTCTAAGCCTACCGTTTTTAAAATTTGCTCACTGGGCAATGTAGATGACAAACCCAATTGTTTTAGGACTTTTTGTAAATTCAAATCTGCTAGTTTGAATTTTCCAGATAATCTTGGGTTCATTTGAAAATCAATAGCTTGTACTTCGCCACTTAAACTTGCGCCCATAATATCTGCCATGAGTTTGTTGAGTCTCAAGGTTTGTTGGTGTAAATCCAGATCAATGTGTGTATTGATTGACACGGTTTGTTTACCACCGGGGATAACATCGCCTTGTACAGTTGCATTCAGTGTTAACGGTTCTAATCGATATCGTTGCGTATCCAAATTGGGAGCCAATTGACTACTTAAGTCAATTTGTCCAGTAAACGTGTGATTACCACTCATTTCTAAGGCAGTGCTTAATTGAAACTGAATGGGTTCGTTGAAAGCGAGGCTAATCGCAGTCGTTTTTAAATGAGTACCAAAAAACACATAGCGATTGCCAAGTTGTTGATCGTCCCAAACAATCTTAGCGTTACGTATGTCTAACCCTTCAATTTTCAAAGTCTTAATTGTCTTCGAGCCTTTTGTCTCTTCTTTAGACGGTTTTTCCGGTTTTTCAGAATTTTCTCCTAAAGCCACTAAATCATCCCAATTAGTTTGCCCATTAGGCTTTCTCGTCAAATTCAATACCATGCCATTTAATAACACCGTGTCAATTTCAACGTGTTTTTTTAGCAAAGGTAAAAACTTAACCCGTATTTGGGCTTGATTAACTTTGGAAAATTCAGATTCTTCAAAATTTGACGCGTTCCCAAAATTGACTTTACCTAAATCTAGCCCAAGCCAAGGAAAGAAAGTGAGATTGATATTACCGTCGATGGTTAAAGCACGTCCGGTTTTTTCTTCAACCAAATCCGTAATTTTATCTTTATAATCATTGGGATCAACAACAAACACAATAACAAAAATAGCAATAACGATTAGGGTTATCACAACACCCAATAAACTAAATAAAAATTTGAAAAAGCGTTTCATTTTAAGTACTCCTCAATTAGTGCAGAATTGCTATAATCCTGAGATTACTAAGTCTTAATGGACATCAATGATTCAACGGGATGTAATTAAAAGTGCGGAACAAATCATCCAAAATAAATTTAGGACGAAATCAGAATATTGTTTTGGAGTTCAAAATTTATTTTTAGAGAGGAGTAATTTAACAGAACTGAATCTATTATTTTTGGGGAGTTACCCAAATTCTACGGGTTAATTTTTGGCAAAGATTTAAAGACTGATGTTGGCTTTTATACACAATTTTTACCCGTGCCGTTTAATAATAATTAAGACTATATTTTTAGTCTAACAAAAAGTATCAGGTTCCCGTGTTTATATTTCCTATTTATAAGGGATCAGGAGTGAATTAAAAAAAATGTTTCGTTGGTAA
>JAUCGK010000139.1 GCA_030378085.1 Candidatus Parabeggiatoa sp. HSG14 | reverse complement strand
TATCTGCGAGGTAATTTACATGAGTCTATTTAACGACATGAATAAAAACCAGGGGTATAATACCCCACAAAATAACCAAAACGTTCAAAGCGTTGCCTTTGGTGGTGCGAATGAGCAAGTTTTAAAGCCGGCTGAATCCACTGAAGAAGTGAATAAGCTGATTCGTCAAACTTACACGTTGTTATCGATCACGTTGTTCTTCAGTGCTATTATGGCTGGGGTGGCCATGGTGATGGAAATGCCCCCACTGCATTGGTTGCTTAACTTGGTAGGCTTTATTGGGTTGTTTTTCTTAACTTATGTATTACGAAACAGCGTTTGGGGATTAGCAGCCATCTTTGCGCTAACCGGCTTTATGGGGTTAACCTTAGGGCCGATTATAAATATATATTTGACTATGTTCAGTAACGGCGCGCAAATTGTGATGTTGGCTTTCGGTTTAACAGGTGCTATATTTTTGGGTCTCTCTGGTTATGCCCTGACTACCCGTAAAGATTTCAGTTTTATGAGTGCCTTTTTGTTTGCCGGTATTATTGTGGTTGTAGTGGCTGGTTTGGCAAACATGTTCTTTCAAATACCTGCCTTAAGCTTAGCACTGTCAGCAGTCATGGTGTTGTTGATGGCGGGTTATATTCTCTATGATACCAGTAATATGGTGCATGGCTATGAAAAGAATTACATCATGGCAACAGTCACATTGTATGTAGACATTTACCTCTTATTCATAAATTTGTTACAGTTGCTTGGTTTCTTAGGTGGTGAAAGCTAATTTTTTGGAGTCCAAAATTTATTTTGGAAGTGTTTCACTCATAAAATCTTCCTTAACCTCCCTTTCTCAAAGGGAGGAATAAAAAATTGGGAGTAAATTTTGTTCTGGAGTCCAAAGCTTTAGCTTTGAACTCCAACATCACTAAAGTTTTATACTATAGTCTTTTTTATATAACTGATGTTACGCACTGTACTTCAAAAGTGAATACCAGAGTAGTGCAAAATGAAATTTTGCTGTATTGTAACAGATTTTGGGGATACCCCCCTAACCTCCCGTACACGGGTGGAACCAAACATCATTTGACACTTTGCTTTAATTTTTCTATTTTGGGACTTCCCCCTGTGTACGGGGGGTTAGGGGGGTATCCTCAATTTTGCACTCCAGTTTGAAAGCTATCTGCGTAACATCAGTATAAATAATTTCACACATCAAACCTGACAGGTTTTAGAAACCTGTCAGGTTGTTGGAAGTTATTTTTCTGAATGTCTATACAATAATATTCACTTTTTTTTATCTCCCCTCTATTTTCTTCCCCTTTCTCTTTTTTTTCACAAAGGAATAATAATGACAAAAATCCTTTCAATCATTGGATTAATTTTATTATGCGCTTTAACTTTTATACTTGGCTATAAGTTTCAGCCCTGTGACAATCAAGCTCTAGAAACCACAACACCCATTGTTTCCCCCGCGAAAACTTTTCAGTGGAAAATGGTAACGACTTGGCCCCCTAATTTTCCCATTTTTCAGGAAGGCGTGCTGCAATTTGCGAAAAATATTGAAACAATGAGTGATGGACGACTCAAAATACAAGTATTTGCTGGAGGTGAATTAGTACCGCCTTTACAAACATTTGATGCTGTTTCTCAAGGCACAGTACAGATGGGACATGGTGCGGCTTATTATTGGGCAGGTAAAGTACCCGCCGCACAATTTATGAGTGCCGTACCATTTGGAATGACTGCTAAAGGGATGAATGCATGGCTTTATAATGGGGGGGGAATAGAATTGTGGCAAGAACTCTATAAGCCTTTTAACGTTAAGCCTTTTCCAGCTGGCAATTCTGGTGTACAAATGGGTGGTTGGTTTAACAAGAAAATTGAAACCGTTGATGACTTAAAAGGTTTGAAAATGCGTATCCCTGGTTTAGGTGGTAAAGTGTTAGCAAAAGCGGGAGGTACCGCAGAATTATTAGCTGGTGCAGAAATTTATACGGCTTTAGAGCGGGGTAGAATTGATGCAACAGAATGGGTGGGACCTTTTCATGATAAACGTTTAGGATTGTATAGGGCTGCTAGTTTTTATTATTATCCTGGTTGGCATGAACCTGGTACTACGTTGGAATTAATTGTCAACAATAAGGCATGGGCAGAATTGCCGGAAGATTTGCAAAAAATTGTAACAGTAGCGGCTCGTGCCATTAATCAATGGATGTTCTCACAGTTTGAAGCTTTGAATATTCAAGCATTGCAAGAACTTAAAGAAGAACAGCATGTTGATGTATTACAATTTCCACCTGAAGTCATTAAGGAACTCAAGCGTTTGACTGTTGAAACTTTAGATGAGGAAGCTGCTAAAAGCGAATCCTTTAAAAAGGTTTATGAGGCTTATAAAAAATTCCAAGCTGATTATGCGTCATGGAATACTATCTCTGATGATGCTTATAACAAAGCACTTCAACAATAAATTGTTGGGGTAACAGAGTTGTATAGAAACCTTCGAGGTTAGTAAACCTTGAAGGTTTTTTTTTGAGGAATAACTGTACCAGCATTTTTTGTAAGGAATGACGCTGGAGCGTCACTGCCATATTGTCCCTACGTAACATGATGATTTGTAGGGGTAATCCCTTGTGGTTACCCTAAACTAAAATCCTTAACTTAGTTGTACTATTAGTATATCTTGCACTTTTAAACTAATCCGTTTATCCTCATTATCTTTTGTACTTTTTTTTCTCGAAAGGAAGAAACAATATGAACAATACCTCTTTTAATGCTTTATGGGTGACAGAAACTGTCGACGAATCCGCCACCAAAAAAAAATCGACTTTTTCACGGGCTATCATTGAACGCAATATTGATGATTTACCAAAGGGCGATGTACTTATTAAAGTCGCTTATTCTTCACTTAATTATAAAGATGCCTTGTCTGCAACTGGCAATAAAGGTGTAACACGCAAATATCCTCATACACCCGGTATTGATGTTGCTGGTGTAGTGGCTCAAAGCAGTAATGAAGATTTCAAAGAGGGACAAGAAGTCATAGTCACGGGTTATGATTTGGGAATGAATACTGCAGGAGGATTTGCTGAGTTTATCCGCGTACCCGCAGAATGGGTCGTTAAATTGCCTCAAAATCTCACTCTACAAGAAAGTATGATTTACGGTACGGCAGGTTTTACGGCAGCATTGTCCATTTTTAAATTACAACATTCTGGTTTAAAACCCGAACAAGGTGAAGTTTTAGTCACTGGTGCAACCGGAGGTGTTGGCAGTGTTGCAGTAGCCATGTTAGCAAAATTGGGTTATCACGTTGTAGCAGCGACTGGCAAAACAGAATCCCATGAATTTTTGCGCCAATTAGGTACTAAAGAAATTATTAGCCGTGAAGCGTTACAAGAAGACAGCAAACGCCCATTGCTTAAAGAACATTGGGCAGGTATTTTAGATACTGTTGGTGGAAACATTCTCGCCAATGCTTTAAAATCTGTTAAATATGAAGGACATGTTTCCTGCTGTGGTTTAGTCGCTTCATTTGAACTTCCCACAACAGTACTTCCATTTATTCTTCGAGGTATCAATCTGTTAGGTGTTGATTCCGTAGAACAAACCATGGAAAAACGCTTAAATCTATGGAATTTGATGGCGAATGATTGGAAAATAGACACGCTGCAAGCCCTAATGATTGAATGTGATTTAACCACACTGAATGAAACTTACATCGACAAAATTTTGCAGGGACAAGTACAAGGACGTGTTGTTGTAAAACTATAGGTGTTCAAAAAAATCAAAGCTATCATATAGCGTTTCCCGAATGAGTAATGAGTGAAGTACGTTAGCTGTTTCTGGAATGGAGCGCAGCGGATTTCCCGAAACTTTGTACTCGACACAGACGAGAAATGCTATACCTGCCAGGTTTTTAAAACCTGGCAGGTATTAAAGCCAAAATATTTATCTGACAAGTTATACTTACAAAGTGTTGCTTTAAACTCCATCACTCTCTTTATTTTTCATGTTCTACCGATAACTGATTAACTGATTATGAAACTTGAAACAATTGCTATTCATGGTGGTTATTCACCTGATCCAACCACCAAATCTGTAGCAGTTCCTATTTATCAAACAACTTCTTATGCATTTGATGATACGCAACATGCCGCGGATTTGTTTGATCTCAAAGTACCGGGCAATATTTATACCCGTATGATGAATCCCACTAATGATGTATTGGAACAACGGGTTGCAGCGATGGAAGGCGGAATTGCTGGTTTAGCTTTTGCCTCTGGTATGGCAGCAACGACTGCGGCTATCCAAACGATTGCAGCAGCGGGAGACAATATTGTAACTTCTAGTACGTTGTATGGTGGTACTTATAATTTATTTGCTCATACTTTTCCACAATATGGCGTTGAAGTACGTTTTGCCAATTATCAAGATATCAATAGCTTTGCGAAATTGATTGATGATAAAACGAAGGCTATTTTTTGTGAATCCATTGGCAATCCATTAGGTAATGTAGTCGATTTTGGTGCATTGGCAGATGTTGCTCATGCACATGGTATCCCGCTTATTGTCGATAACACAGTGCCTTCCCCTTATCTCTGTCGCCCTATTGAACATGGTGCTGATATTGTTGTACACGCACTCACTAAATATATGGGCGGACATGGCAACAGTATTGGTGGTATTGTTGTTGATTCTGGCAAATTTCTTTGGACTGAACATAAAGAAAGATTTCATCGTCTGAATGAACCAGAAGTGTCTTATCATGGTGTGGTGTTTACTGAAACTTTTGGAGAGGCTGCCTATATTGCACGGACACGGGTTGTACCACTTCGCAACATGGGAGCAGCACTTTCTCCCTTCAATGCGTTTTTGATATTACAAGGTATTGAAACATTAGCCGTGCGTATGGATAAACATTGCGAGAATGCACTGGCTGTTGCTAAATTTCTGAAAAATCACAAGTGTGTTTCATGGGTACAATACGCTGGACTTGATGACAGTCCAAGTAAACCTTTAGTCGATAAATACATGGGAGGAAAGGCTTCTAGTATTTTAAGTTTTGGTATTAAAGGGGGAAGAGAAGGGGGTGCTAAGTTTATTGATGCACTAAAACTTGTCATTCGCTTAGTAAATATTGGAGATACAAGATCATTAGCGTGTCATCCTGCAACGACAACTCACCGCCAATTATCACCGGATGAATTAAAAAATGCGGGTGTAAGTGAAGACATGGTGCGTTTATCTATCGGTTTGGAACATATTGATGATATTTTGGTAGATATTGAGCAAGCCTTAACAGCAACTGGCTAATATACTGTCGGTTGGAGTCCAAACCTGAAGGTTTGGACTCCAGTAAACTCATTTTAGTATACCGTCAACTAAGCCTAAAAACGTCAGTTTTCTTGCACAAAAATTATCTTGCTGTAAATTTTCCTGTGATGAATCAATATTTATCATGAAAAATGGCTATACGTATCACAGGTTTTTTTACAGCAAGAAAATTATTTATTGTGCAACAGCTTCTGTAGCTGCTTTCTCAATACCACCTGGGGCATTACGAATTTTCATAAATTGCCACATACTCAAATCAGGAAAGCTTAAGGCAATGCGGAATTTTCCATGTAACATGTACACCTTGGTCCCAGAAACGAGGAGTTCATAAGGCATATATGCCGTATGTTTCGGGCCTTTTGTATATTCGTTAAGTGTTTTCATAACCACATTATCAGCACCTTCCTTATCACCGAGTATTCCCATACCAAACACTGTTTCGTCTTTGTCTGGGATATCAACACGATAAACAAATTTTGTACCGCCTTTGCTCGCTTTAAGATTAGCATCAACTGCTGCAACCGCTTCTTTATAGCTAGGGTATGTTGCTAATTCTATAGGATCGGTAAAGTAAGGCATCATCATAGTATAATGATATCCACGCAATGCCTTTATGGTCATACCATCCTTTGAGCCAAATTCCCCTTTGTTACCTAAAGCTTTTTCCAAAGCAGTTGTCACTTCAGTCAAATCATTTGCCATCTGATACCCGTTTGCCCAGTATACAGGATTGGTATAAGACACGACTTCACCAGTGATAGCAATACGTTGTGTAGCACCATAGCCCCCATTCTCTGATTCTGCGGCAGCTTTTTTCAGAGCCTCACTTGTTACCACAATCACCTTAGCGTCTGATGCTTCATATTCGCCAGCGATTTCAAAACCTTGTGCGGTTAAGTTGGCTTTCACCTCATCAGACGATGCGGAATTTGCCAACACATAAGGTTTCTTGTAAGTAGGATCAGCCTGAACGAGACTGCCACATAAAAACAAAAGTAAAAACAACGGGGTAAATAATTTGATTTTCACGTTTAAACATTCTCCTTTAATGCAGATTTAAAATAAAAAAAACGACTTCTCAATTTACAAGAGAAAAAAAAGCTTATAATAAACTATCTAATGTGTCAAGGATATTTTTTAGAGTTCATCATAACAAATGCGAATTAAGAGTTGAATAAATTGTAATAAAAACGCAGTGTTTAATTATTTAATTAAAAAATGTTATTTTTAAAAATGATTTTATATTAACTAGGACTTACGGCACTGGTTCAGTTCAATGTAATCCTCATGGCAAGATATGCTTTCATTGCATTCATAAAAAAAGATATATTTCAAATATTCAAGTTTTCGTTTTTTTTTGAGCGACTGAAAGTAAAACGGTTATTGATCTAATAAACGTCAATCAGACCTGACAGGTTTTAAAAACCTGTCAGGTTTTAAATCTAAAAACTTCAACGTTGCCAAGTTGTTTCAGGAAATTATATCTCATTTCCGAAATAACAATTTTTGACATTGGCGAAGGTGTAAAAAGAAGGATAAGCTATAAATCTCTATTAAGGTTTATCCACATCTAAATGAACATCTCCAATATCTTCATGCAAGGCTACAATTTCTTTGGAAGGCACGGTAGACATTTCCATGTAATAGGCTAAAAACCACATCATAAAGACTCCCAAAGCCCACCATAGTAATTGCCAAGCCCATATAGAAGGCATACCAAAAATCCAAGTGACAGGATTATTTGGATCACCAAATATCCAGTTACCGATAACTGCACCAGGGCCAATACCAAAGAAGAACCAAACCAACGTAATAATCCAAGCGATAGGTATCAAACTCTTTTTAGCATCTGGTAATGCCGCATGTTCATGCAAGAAGTTGTGGAAAGTCATACGATATTCCAAACCTTCTTTGTTTTGAGTTATCGCTGAGATAATTACTGCAAGTCCCAAGTTGAAAATAATACCCCAACCTGCTGAGTGTATGGTAAGTGGCCAACGTCCCCACAAAGGCTCCATACCTAACAAGCCAAAAACTTGCGCTCCCAGGTTTTCAGTCATCGTGACTGCAATAAGACCTGCAATAAGTCCAATAATAATACCTTGTCGGGTTAGGAAGGGCCACCAACAAATAGCAATCAGTGCTGGCCACATTTGGAAACCATAAGCAACAGCTAATCCACCTAACAACACTAAAGCATCTGTCGCAACAGTGGCAACAGCCAATGCGGATAACACGATAACCACAACACCCATACGACCCCAAAACTTTTGTTGACCATGACTGGCATTAGGCATTAGGTAGCGTTTCAAAATATCGCGAGTCAGCATACCGCCTGCGGTGGACATGTAAGCAGCCCCTGTAGATTGCATCGCTGCTAAAGCACAAACTGACAGTATACCCACCAACCAAGGTGCAGCATCAGCTATCAAGCGAATAAGCTGAGGGACTAACATACCCTGCTGACCTTCAGATGCCATGAGGTCTATACCATTCAAACCTTCACCCATCACGTTATTCACAAGTTCTGGATGTGCTGCTAAAAATTTAAGGTCAGCCCCCAAGAAATGAGAACCCAAGCCTTGCATGGCAGTGAATACAAAGAGAATCAGACCAATCACAAAAGAAGAAGCCCATACTTGTTGTGGTGCAAAAGGTTTGGGACTGTTGTTAGAAAATGCCCACATAGAAAAAGCGGGTGCAGATTGGATACCCATCAGTGCAAACATATAGGTCAGTACCATAATACCTGTCCACGCACCACCAATAGCATTTGGTCCATTACTCACAAATTGAATCACGCCTGGAATGGCGATGTAATGGCTATAGCCATCTGGTGTCCTTTTTTCGTCTATTTGTGCCAGTGCAGCGATGCCTTCATTCAAATTAGTCCAGCCACCCACGTAGTACAGAGCAATAATACCGATAGCCACAATACCCACGGCGAGCAAAATAGCCTGCATCGTATCTACATAAGCCACTGCGCGTAAACCACCCGATGCCACGTAAATGATGACCACAGCAGACAGTAGCCACATACCCACGTCAATACTTAACATGTTATCGGTGAGTACATTAAATAAAAAGCCTGAAGCACGGAGTTGAACGCCCAAGTAAGGGACAGAAAACACAAGTGCGACTAATACAACCAATATTCGTACAATATCAGATTTAAAATAAGTCGCCAGCATCTCGCCTGGTGTGATAAAACCAAAGCGTTTACCTATCATCCATTGACGTTTCAGGAAAATAACACCTGTGAAAGGAATGGTAATGGCATAGAAAGAGGCATAAGCATACTGAAAGCCATCACGATAAAGTAGCCCGGGATGACCCATAAAAGTCCACCCGGAAAAAGAAGTGGCTGTTGCTGCAAGTACAAATACCCACAACGAAATTGAACGACCTGCAATAAAATAATCACTGGCAGTTTTTGCTGAAAGCGCACCTTTGATACCCCAAAAGATGCAATACGACCAGTACAAAATAACAAAAATGAAAAGCCAAACAATTTTTGCATCCATAACTAAAATCTCCAGCATTGTTATTGGAATTTATCGTAATCCAAATAAGTTGTGGCCACCAAAATAGCACATTAGATTTTTACAGTGGGACAAAACTTTATTTAAATAACTTAGCTCATAAAAATCAATATACCCTTATGCCCCAATTCAATCTCAAAAAAGGAATAAAAAGGGAATAAAATTATAATAAATTCCTTTTTGAGAGGAAATTTGAGGAGATTAAGGAATGTTAATTTTTTAGAGTTACCTTATAGATAATACTTTTACTTCATTCAAAAAGTCAAGAATTAAAAAAACAACTATTTATTTTTTATAAAGTTTTTAATAGAAACGCGCCTATCAGCTAATCACATTATTAAATTCATAAAAAATTTCCTGATTATAGATTTTGGAAAAGACGCAAAAATTACCCCTTAAGCTCGGTTTAACCTTATATTTTTTTCTGTTTCCAAAATCTATTATAAATAAAAGATTTTCATGATAACTTTTTATTACACTTAATAAAATATCAAAAAATTTATTTTTATCTCATTGAAAAATAATAACTTTAACTTTAAGCATTTTTTATACCTTTATCATTTAAAAAATCAGCAACCTTCTTGTTTTCAGTCGTTTAAAACCCCGAAAATTTTACCGTGTTTAGTATATTTATGAATTATAATAAAAAATAAAAAAAGTTGACTTTTAAAATTATTTGGGTATCTTATTTTGTTTGATACTCCCTAAAATAGGAAAATTTATGCAAAATAGTGAATGGCAAACCAAATTGACCAGCATTTTTTATGCTTTGTTAATCGCTGTTGGTGTTACTGTATTGAGTTTTTTTGAGGCTTTTGCTTTATTAGATGAATGGGCTTATGACATTTTTGAACGTTGGAATCCCAACCAGCAAGTTTATGACAGAGTGTTACTTGTTGAAGCACCGTCTGAAACTCATGATCAAGGCGATGATACTTGGCTAACTGTATTAAATACTTTACAAGATAAAAAAGCTAAGCAAGTGGTTTTTACCTTTATGCCTAAAGCGGTTTCCGATAATTTTTATTGTCGTGCCAAACAATATGGTAATGTATTTTTTGCACGTTCATTACAAAATGATGCACAAAAGCTTGAACCTTTACCAAAGACTTCTTGTGAGATTAACTTTGGTATCGTTGATATTCCACCACATACACACGGTATCCATCGTAAACAATACAAAAACTTTCAGATAGAGAAGCAAACCTATCCAGCCCTTGAAACAATTGCCGCACAACAGTTTCTTGGCAAGGAAATATTGAAATCCAGTCCAGTGCAAAATGATTGGTTATACCGTGTTCATTTTGGGACAGGGTTTGATGAATTTCCTAGATTCCAACTAGAAAGAATTATCAGTGGGGGATTAGTCAAAGAACTGGTTGAACAACGCAGTGTTATCATTGGTTTTAGTCATCCTCATAATGCACCTGGATTACATACACCGTTAGCAATGACGCATGATATTAGCATCTCAATGCTAGAATACCATGCTTTAGCGTTAAACACTTTACTAAGTGAACATCAAATAACGATATTCGATAAAGAAATAGAGTTTATCGTGTTATTGCTCCTCATTGTGATTAATTTTTTTATTTATCAATGGCTCACTATTCACCAGACTTTACGATTTACTTTAATAACTATCTGCTGTTATATCATTCTTGCTTGGTTACTGTATCATTATGTTGACTTATGGTTTCCATTAATAGAAATATTAATTGCCCAAAGTTTAATCTATTTATTTGATTTTCAAAACAAATCCATTAGTTCAGATAGATTATTGCGTGAAACTTTGGTAGATAATTCATTTAAATTGGAAGATCGCATTAATTCAGAATCCTTCGCCAGTGACGAATATTGGTCACAAGTGGTTGTGATACTCCATGAAATTTTGAATTTAAACCGACTGATTATTTTGGAAGCAAAACCCCGTTATAGTCGTGTTAAAGAAGTTAAAGCTTTGCATTGTGCCATAACTGATATCGCTCAAAAACAACCCCGTTATAACAGAAAACCTTACACAACAGCAATTAAGAAAAAAAAGATATTACACTTAAAACAAACACTATTAAAAACGACTGATGCTGATGAAGAACAATATCTCATTCCTCTTTTTTTTAAAGAGGATTTGCAAGGATTTTGGGCATTAGCAATTGATGCAAAGCAGTTAACTTCTAAAAAATATTTTATAGAAAATATTAAAGATTTTGCAAATCACCTTGGAGAATCTCTTTACCATCGGCAACAATGGTTTTTACGGACTAAAGCCGAAAAAGCTTTTTTAAACCGCTATTTTCGTCTTGAAGGAAGCCGTTTTGTTGCAAAAGCACTGGATAAATCCATAGCAGCATTAGAAGAACGATTATCCATATTAGAAAATATTATGGATGAACTGGAAACACCAATGGTTATTTACAATATGTTTGGTATCGCAATCCAAGTTAATCAAAGTATGAATGCATTATCAAACACTTTTGGATTAAAACCTCAACAAATGAGTGCGTTAGGTTTTCTGATGGAAATAACTCATAAGGATATGAAAACCTCACAACAATACTTCCGTCATATTTTGTTAGACGGCGGAAAAATTGTACAACAAGTGACTTTGTCTGCGGCTATTGAACGTGTTTATATCCTAAATATGCAACTCTTTTTTTGTAAAGAGGAAATTGATGGTGTCCAGGTAGATGTTAAGGAAGGTATTTTATGCCAATTGATTGATGTAACCCAAATGAAACTGCAAAGCACACTTAAAGAACAGGTGGCGGAAAGACTGATTTTTCAATTCCGTAATGACATGCAGTCTATTTTGACAGCAAGCAAATTATTGGTGAATGAGAAAGCGAGTGAAGCGGAAAAACGTATGGTGGGCGGCATTTTGGAAAAGAAAGTCAATGAACACCTAAAAATTCTGAATGAGGTAGAAAAACAATTGAGTGTTGAGGTAGATGCGACAACAACTACATCAAGTTTTGAAGTTTATCCTGTTGATGCAAAAGAACCGATGCTTAAGGCAATGGAGAGTTTAGCAAAAAATGCAATAGAGCAACAAGTTAAATTTCAAAGCCATTTACCCGATTTGGTGAGTCTTGTCTTTGCAGCACCCAATGAATTGACTTTAGTGATTACCAATTTACTTACTTTATTGATTAATGATGCGGTTGAAAATACCAAGCTTATCATTGATATGGTAGAACGAAATAACGAAATAATTTACACCTTCAAGAATATTGGCTTTGGTATTCCCAATGAGCGTCTTCAAAGTTATTTGTTTTCCAAAGAAGTTGAAGTCCCTGAAAAATTCAAGGATATGCATCACATTATCAAATTGCTCAAAATTTGGGGGGGAACACTCATCGCGGAAAGTGAAGTAGGACAGGGAATGTTCTTTGAATTGCGTTTAAGAAGTTTTATTTAATGTTCATTCAGAAAAGCAGCCCAAAGCTGAAGCTTTGGTAAGTATAACGTTTAAGGAGGTTTTTTAAAATGAGTGTTGATGTGACTCGGAAAATATTGCTCATAGATGATGATGAAGATTTGCGAAATTTGATAGCTATTTATTTAAAAATGGCCAACTACGAAATTTTCCATGCTGTTCATGGAGAAGATGGCAAAGAGCAATTGAAAACGTTAACACCAGATTTGATTATTGTTGATATGATGATGCCCGTTTTAGATGGAATAGGTTTTTTACGTTGGTTACAACAAGAAGCTAAGTTAGAAATCCCTATTATTGCACTTACAGGCCGTTCAAAATCCGATACCCAAACCACAGCCCAAGAGTTGGGTGCAACTAAAGTCGTTTTTAAACCCTGCGATCCTGAAAAAATCGTTGAATATGCGAAAGAAATTATTGGATAATACAATATTGTATCTAAATAGGAAGAAAAAGGAGTATGGAATCTACAGTTTTATCATCTTTCTTCTTTTTTTTAGATACTCATGTTACGCTTCTTCAGTGCTGTTTGTAGAGACGCGATGCTCGCGTCTCCGATGCTCGCGTCTCGGCTCGCGTTGTAAATACTCATGGAATTATTTACCCCCGATGTTCGTTTATATGTGCAGTGAAGATAAAATTGCCAGCTTGTCCTTGTATGTTTTGTGTTTGCAAAATTGAACTTTTAATTTGCAACTGACTGTGAGAAGCAATTTCAATATCACCCGTACTTTCAACTCCTTGAATCACCGAAGAGTTTAACCAAATTTGTCCACCCGATATCGTAACGGCATTATCTTGTGGAAAGTTTGGACTTCCAACATTGATAATCTGACTTCCTTGAATAACAATATTACCTTGTTGAGACAACGTATTATTCATCACATCAGCGCGTGGCACTTCACCGGCTGATTTAGCACTTGCTATTGAAATATGGCCCCCAAAAGAAGATAAAATGCTGTTTGTTATCCCAATATCTCTACCCACGATGGACAAATCTTTGCCTTCTGGCACACTTAACTGATTGTTTTGAATAATAAGATTGCCCATGTTTTGATCTAAAAAACCAAAGGCTTGCGGGGCTGCTACGCTCAAAGTCGGTGATGTTGAAAAATGCGTATCAAACTGTTGTCCATCAGCAAAACGCAAATAGTCGGCACTGCTGAGATAAAAAGAACCGTTGATATTGAGACTGGCATTTTCACCCATCATCACACCATTAGGATTCAGCAAATAAAGATCAGCATTGGGAATATTGGAAATTAACGCACCGTTTATGAGAGATGGATTGCCCCCAGTAACGCGCCCGATGATATTTTCGATATGAGCAGCACCTGTAAAAGTCGCGCTTCCACCAGGCTCAATGTTAAATTCACCAAAGCTGTGAAATAGATTATTGCCAGCTTGACTACCCAACTCAGCACCAATCATATAATCAGAGCCAGGTAACGTACTCGTTGTGCCAAAACTACCATCAAGCGTAATTTCAGCGTAACTGGGGAAAATACACCCAGCAATGATAAGGCTAATTAGCCAACAAATTTTTTCAGATAAGTTATATTTACACATATTTTATTCCTTAAATAATTTACCCATAAGTTGGGGCAAACCTGACAGGTTTCTAAAACCTGTCAGGTTTAGTTGTCGAAGTTATTTTATGCACATCCCAATTGTATAATTAAAAATCAATATTTCTGGTGACTATTGTACAAATTTGAGCTAACAATAGGAATCCTAACACAAAACTATATTTTGTTGTATAATTATTAACCATTAACCATTGCTATAAATTATAGTAAAATTTACAGCAACAAATTTTTCTGATTGTAACAGATTTTGGGGACACCATACCCCCCTACCCCCCCCCCCG
>JAUCGK010000138.1 GCA_030378085.1 Candidatus Parabeggiatoa sp. HSG14 | reverse complement strand
TTTCCATTGTGAATACTGCCATTTTTTATGATATTTTCTGATTGACAAGTTGGACAATTCATTGCTATTACCTTTTTCGTAAAATTTGTCCCAATATTATACACCACTACTTTGTGCAGGACTACCCCTTACTTTTTTTGAATCTATACTACAGACGTTCAAGTTTTCGGTTTTTGTGAATCATTAAAATGCTAGAAAAGACCTGACAGGTTTTAAAAACCTGTCAGGTCTCAAATCCGAAAACTTGAACGTTTAGAGTATAAGTTGAACTTCTAATAAATTTTGAAATAAATCCCAAGGTCAAAAGGGCTGTTTTTAGACATTAAAATCCTAATATATGGTATTTTTCTTGCGTAATTTCATCCAATCACTTAAGGATTAATAAAGATGAAACACTTTATTATTACTTTACTTTTAGTATTTGCTGGGGGAACAACCCAGGCCGCTTTTTTCGACCCAGCTGATTTAAGTCAAGCATACACTTACTTAAACCAGATCAGAGATCGCGCTGGAATGACTGGGTTTTCTCAAAATTCACAACTTGAAGCAGCAGCATTTAATCACGCGAACTACTTGGCCGATAATTTTATGATTGGTCATTATGAAACTGAAGGAACACCTGGCTTTACTGGCATCCAAGTGCGGGAGAGGGCTATTTTTACTGGTTATCGCAGTTTATCTGTATCTGAGAACGTTTCTTCTGGAGATGATACAGGTATAAAATCCATTGATAGTTTGATGAGCGCGATTTACCACCGCTTTGGTTTTTTAAGTTTTGATAAAAATGAAGTGGGTATTGGCATAGGCAAAGTGTTAGAACCAAGTCCCTATAATGTCTATGTTTATAACATGGGTAATGTTGGGTTAAATACACTTTGTGATGGTCCCGCTTTTTCAGGTTTTGGTCGTTATTATTATGAAGTCTGTAAGCCAGATATTAAAATTGATGCCACAGATTTTGAAAATGTTCAAGAGCAAATACAAAATAATAATCCTAGTATTGTTTTATGGCCAACAGATGGCGATAACGATGTTCCTCCCGTTTTTTTTGAAGAAAGTCCAGATCCGCTCCCTGATTATACTGTGTCAGGTTATCCGATTTCCATCCAATTTAATCCTTCTGTATTCTCAGATGTGAATGTTACAAAATTTAAGATTTATCGTGATTCTGATAATCTTGAAATACAAAACACGCGGCTTTTAACAGAAAGTAGTGACCCTAATAAAAAATTCTCTACTTTAGAATATGCGTTATTTCCTTTGGAACGTTTAGATTGGAACACTGCATACAGGGCTGAGGCAGAATATACGACAAGTTCAGGTACAAATTTGTTGATATGGCGTTTTAAAACCAAAGGTGTAGGCGTACCTTTATATACGGTTAAAAATGAAGGGGAAATCCTGTCAATACCATCGACAACTTCGGCATTAGCTGTTTATATGGTACCTACCGCTAGTTTTTCCGAAATGAATCGTATTAGTTACCGTTATAGTGGTGGTATGACGTTGGAGACAGATTTTATAGATGGGAATACTACATTAAAAATTGGTTTATCTGGTAGGGTGGGTGACGAAGCGGCTTTTACTCTGACAGATGCGACTCTTGGCGGTGAGCGACATTTTACTATCAAGATAACGGCTGATGCGGTTGAACCAACAACTATAGTGGTGGTATGACGTTGGAGACAGATTTTATAGATGGGAATACATTAAAAATTGGTTTATCTGGTAGGGTGGGTGACGAAGCGGCTTTTACTCTGACAGATGCGACTCTTGGCGGTGAGCGACATTTTACTATCAAGATAACGGCTGATGCGGTTGAACCAACAACTGATGTAATGATAATCAAACCAATGGGAGTAAGTACACCTGAAGTTGTTAATGTGTCTGAAGTTTGCGAACCTATCACACTATCTTCAGAATTGAAATTGCATATTCCTGTTTTGAAATTTACACCTATTCCAAATCAAACTTCCATCATATATTGGGCAGATTTAAAATACACGGATAACTTACAATTTGAAGTGATTGAATTTGGTCCAGTGGAGAAAGTGATTGAAACCTGTGAATCGGCAACACTTTCTTCAGAATTTAACCTGCGTATTCCCACTTTACAATATACACCTTCCCCAGGTAAAACGCCTTGGACAATGCAAGCGGATTTAAAGTTTATAGCAGGCGGTTCATTACTTTTTGAAGTGATCAAGTATAGCTTGATAGTCTCGCAATAATGAATACTTGGAGTCCAAAGCTTTAATTTTAAACGATTCTGCCAAAGCTGAAGCTTTGGACTCCATTACAACTCATTAACCTAAAAATTTATTGAAGAAACCATCGCCGCACCAATTCTACCTGAAAACAATACCCTCCCTCTCTCTCTTCAATTATCTCACGTTGTAATAACAATGCTAACGTTTTTTCCAAATTGGTAGGACATAGTGGCACTAAATTATCTCGGTTGACTACCACGCCTTCTCCCTGAGATGCGATAAAACGTAATATCCCATTGCCACTATTGTCAATTTGTTCTTCTACAATTTCAGCAAAAAGTAATTTACTATGCTCTAACACAAGAGAAGCTGCTGCTTCTACATCAGGCTTTTCTACAATGAGACGCTTATAAATGTCTTGTTGTTCATCTTTAATCTGTACAATTTCTGCACATAATGATTGTAACAGTGCTGGCTGATTATTTGTTAATGCCATCACCCGCTCAGTTGCAGATTGTGTATAGCGTAGTGGAAATTTCTCAATAGGTTGTTCAATCAATTGATGTGCTTCATCTTCCGCTAAATAAGTTAAGTGGGCAATCTGTATATTAATCAGATAATTTGCCCAATGATGTAATTCTTCAAAAGTATGGGAACCGGAAAATAAGAATCTGAGATGGGAGCGATGTTGGATAAGATTACGAAACATGCCCAAAATGATCGTTCTTTGTAATCGCCCTTCAATAAAAGCACTGTCCAGCGTAATAAACTCATCCAAGGCTAACAACAGTACCTTGTCTCCCAAGATTTGTTCAATTTCATCTAACCATTCATCAAAACAAGTCACCGGATCGGATGCTATTATCTCCTTCGTGAATGGCGGGAAAGTTAACTCAGGATAGTGTTTTTTTGCCGATTTAATCATAGCGCGTCCAAGATTATAGAAAAAGCTGACATTATCTTGGGCTGAGGATAAAGGCCCTTGACAATCAATAAATAGCATAACAAAATTACTTGGTAAATGATTGAAGAGGTTGTTTAACAAAGAAGTTTTACCCATGCGACGTTGTCCATAAAGAAATAAGGGAGGACTTGAACGATCAAGCAATAAACGTTCAATACGTTTATTTGCCTTGGGGCGTGGAATAAAGACATCTTGATTTTCTTTAAGTGGTATGCCTACAATGTAGGGATTAGGAATGTCCTGTATTTCTTCCAATTCAGTGACATACGCTTGTATGATATGTAAGCATTTCTTGGTCACATTTTGAAAGCGTTGAATTTTTACCGATGCCTGATCATTTGCAAATTTCAACATGATCTCTAATTCTTTAACAACAATTTTAAGCTCCGCGCATTGTTGGTAATTATTCATCTGGAAAATGTTATTGATTTTTTGGCTATTTTTCAGAAAACTTTGTAACCACTTATCCACATCATCCTTTAAATTATCACTCACCATGAGTTTGTTATGCACTTCACCCACTTCTTGAATCGTGGAACATTGTTCTAAATGCCGTATATTTAATTCAATTTCAGCTTCTTGTACTGCCCAATTTTGTGACGTGTTACTCAGTTGTAAACGCGCTTCCTGAGCAAGCTTTGGATCATGTTCACTCACGTTCACAAGGAATTTTTCCAAACCACGTAATGGTAAATTCTGATGTTCATTCCAAAATGCAGAATGCCACTGTAATAATTCTGTGGTACGTTCAACATGTCTTCTTTGGGCACGATATATTAATAAATTCGATGCAGATTCAAAGGGATAAGATAAAACGGGAAGCCATATTTTCTGAGTCAATCCTAATATAAAAAAGATTAAACCCAGAGGTATCCAAGGGATAAAATCCCCTGTGACTATTGACATCACCCCTAAATAAGCACCACCACTCCCTAACACACCTGCTATGACACCTGCTCGAAAGCTAGCAATCCGTTGCGCTACCAAAAAAGGAATAGCAAATAAAACAGCAAATGCACCAGCATTAACAGTTCCTCCCACAATACCTGAGAGTAAGCGTTTTTGCCAAGTATGTGCTTCCATGAGGCTGACTATCCCAAAAATCGAAGCAATTATGATTGTTGCTACCGTTCCAAATAAAAATCCCCATTTTAAAACAACATACCATTTTTTCTTTAAATACCCTCCCAAAAATAGTCCAACCGCAATTGCCATACCAATAATTTGTACATAATTTTTGGCTTCGCTTTTTTCAAAATGAGCAGGTAATAATTGTGCAACCCATTCTCCTATAGTTGCGCCTGCAACAAGCAAGATAGCCAGTATGATGATACCCACTATAATGCTACTGACAATAGCCAATCCAGTACCAATCACAAAGTGACCAATTTGCCAACTTAAATTTTGCTGATGGTTTTGTTGATGCCAATGGGCAGTTACACTACCAGCCACACTCAGCGCGAAAATACCGAATACAATAGCCCATACATCATAAGCATCTGGCAATCCGATTCCAAGCAAAATACCCACTGATAAGCTGCTTAACACGCTTGCAATGATGGCAAAAGGAAAAGAAATAAGTAAACTGCTCAGTGTGCTACCCACAAAACATAACATCATCCCATAACTCACGCCTAATACAATGTTTGGGATAAATCTTTCTGGAAAATCATAGGGAGTATTAAGATTAGGAATAGTAAAACCTGGAGGGGAAAATTGTGTAAAAATCCAAGGTATCAAATGAATTATTAATAATAGTGTACCAATAAATAATCCGACAAATAAAGGTAATATAAGAAAAGCAATATACCGTAAACGTTTTAATTTAGGATGATTTTTAGTCTCAGGCGAGAGATTGCTAAAGACAAAATCAGGCGGAAGTGTAGAATCAATTTCTTTGACATAACTTCGCCAAGCTGATGGATGGAAGAATAACCACCCAAAAATCTGAAAACTTGCTATCAGCAAATTATTATGAAGATGAGGTGTTATAAACATTTTTTTTTACCTTAGTTATATATTTCTGGTTTCAACACGTTTTTCTGGTTCCAACGAGCCAGCGTTGGAACCCATAGCATGACGCTCCAGCGTCATACTTTATCATCAAAACGGACATGACTCTATTCTTATGTAGTTTTACTTAAATGAATGAAGGAAATTAACTACATAACTGTAAATAAGTATGACGCTGGAGCGTCATGGTAGGCATTCCAACGCTGGAACGAGGAAAATTCGTTGTTGTTTTTCAAATTCGTTGTACTCTGTTGTACTCTTATGATTCTAATAAATACAAAAATGGCTCAATCCTTTCTAATCCTTCGTCTTTCCAATTATCGCTAGTATCTCCTTCACTTAAAGCATATTGTCGTTCGTCACAAAGGAGTTGCAATAATGCTGGCCAACAACCGCTTTTTTGCAACATCCATTCGGTATTTTCTATTGTTAAAGAAAGAGAAAAACTATCAATTAAATTTCTTGCTTCACCTTCTGTGAAAGCTTCAAAGCGAATAGATTGTCCAAAAATATTGAAGAATGGCGAATCTTTGTTACTTTCTTTCGCGAGTTTGTGAAGTGGTTCATGAGCACTCACAACAAATCCCAATTGACCATCAGCACAATTATTACCGAAAGCACGCATATTTCCCCAAAATGTTGCGTCCAAATCAGGGGATCTTAATCCTGCTCCTATTTCATCCATTAAAATAATCGTCGGCTTATCCAATTGTTCATCCAATACGATTGAAAAGTTCATTGGATCACAAGGGGTTGGTATTTCCAAATTCAATTGTTTCAGTATATGAATTAACAAGCTTTCTGGTTGACACATCACTGGTAATTGAAAATCGACAAATGCAAATTGAAAATCTTTAGGTTGCCAATTACCCCAACCTTGAGGTTGTCCTGAACATAAATCCTTTAATGGGACTTGCGTCACAGATTGCAAATATTTCAATAATGAGGTTTTACCACTGCGTCTATCACCAATCACTGCTACATGTTGTAACGCCAATGACTGTTGCCATGCCCTGCGAATCCGTTTTAACATAGCACTGCGTCCAAAAAACTGACAGGGATGAAAAATAGGAATACCGGGTATTGGCAATAGTTCTGGCTTTTTAGGTACTTTTTGGCCTAATCTTTTCTTAGTTTCAAAAAGGGGTGAACTATCAAAAGAAAGTCGATTATGAGGTTGACATCCAGCTGATAAAAGTAGTTCATCTATTTCATCTTTCGGTAATTTTAAAGCTTTGGCAGTATCTTCTACATTTTCGCATCTAGGCATGTTATCTTCATTTAGCCAACGACTAACAGTTACTCTAGATACGCCATTTTTCCTAGATAAGCTATTGCAATTAAGATTCTTATTATTCATGTGCTTAGCTAATAATTGTCCAAAGCTAGGCATTGAATTGTTATTCATTAAAAACCTCCTCTAAAGATGACGTAAATAATAATGGCCGTTTTAGTGCATTTCACGTTACGTTATTTTTAATGCATTTTACGTTACACTATTAAAAAATACAGATGAAATCAGAAAATTAATAAATTATCCACATAAAATATACTTAATGTATAATGAAAAATGCTAAATTGTGGTAATAGGTTAACGGATTTTTTGTAACATATCACGTTACAATACTAATTAAGAGTAAAAAAATTGTATCTCATGTAAAACAACACTTTAGAAAATCAACTGAAAAAAAGATACATCAAGTTATTAATTTTAATAATATTATTTTTCAATGACTTATTCATATTTTTTATAAATGTTACAAGAAATGTTACAAAAAAAGAGTTAAGATGTATTCGTTTTCTCAAGAAATGAGTTTGCAATAAGAAAAAAGTAATCCTCAAATAGTTCGTTACAGAGTTCAAAACAAAATGGCGATAAGTAACACGGAGTCCATACCTTTAGGTTTGGATTTCAATTTAAAAATTAATCAAAATTCAATTTTCTTATTGTAAATAATTTTTGTTATTGAGAAAATTAAAGGGTATCATTTTATGAATAAATGATGTCATTACAAACTTGAGCGTTTGAAATGTCATAATAATAAAAGTTTATTTTAAACTTTTATCCACACTTAAATGTTCATTGTTATACATTGAGTTAAATTGTAGGGTGGGTAGAGCGGGAGCGAAACCCACCAAACCTTAAATGGTCAATGCCATTAAGTTAAGGATTTTTCTGAGGATAACCACAAGGGATTACCCCTACAAATCAATTGTTTATGTAGGGGCAATCCTTTATGGTTGCCCTTAACTTAAGGACGTTGATCTTAAATGGTGGGTTTCACTTCGTTCTACCCACCCTACGAAAAACTATTTTAAATCAACTAGTTAAATACTTATATATAACGATGAACGCTAAAATGTAGGAGAAGTATTTATGCTCAAATTACAAAAACTGCTCGTTATTTTGGCAGTTGGGTTATTCTCACAAACCGCTTTGGCTGAAACATTTACCGTTGTATCTGGCTCTTCTCAATATAAAAAAGGCCAAGTGTTGAGTGGTAAAACGAAAATCAAGCTAAAAGCGGGAGAAAAACTGGTTATCAAAACAGTCCGCACGGATAAAGAATACCGGTATATCCTTAAAGGACCTTATTCCGAAGATTCAAAGGAAAAAGGTTTGTTAGAAACTATCATAGAAATAATCAAGCCTCAGAAGGGTGGTGCTGCTAACCAAGCTAATGAACAGGTAAAAAATCCTTGGCTACTTATTGTGTCCCAAGATTATAACTTCTGTTATCATACCAACGATTCCATCAAGTTTTGGCGAGCTAAGGCTCCAAAAGATGCTGAAATTACCATTGAAGGTATCACAACTGATAAACCCTTTGAAGAATTTTGGGAGGCGGATAATCATGATTTTGAAGTGGATGTCAATAAGTTACCCAAGGTAAAAAAGGGAGGAATCTATTTAGCTAAAATTGAGGGAACCTTTCCAATTACATTGCATAAAATGCCTAGCAGCCTTTCTTCGGATACGTATAAAGCAAATTGGATGTTTCAGAAGGGTTGTAAACGTCAAGGAATGTTGCTTTTAAAAGAAGAAAAACTTCTTTTAACTTCAAAGTAACTTAAAAAGTGTTCAAAGCTAAAACTTTGAACTCCAAAACTCGGATTTATTGGAGTCTAAAACTTCAGCTTTGGATTTCGATTGTTATTAACTGATGTTACGTACTGCACTACCAAAAGTAGAGACACACAGCCGTGTGTCTCTACTATCTGTGTAACATCAGTTATTAAGGAACGAGGATTTTATAAAATCCTAAACTAAGGATTTAATAATGTCCACGTTTAAAGCTGACAGGTTTTGAAAACCTGTCAGCTTTGGTTCAAGCGTTTTGGAAGTTATTAAATTTTCATTCATAAGGATTAAGGATAATTGTTATGCGTTTTTTTATTCTTCAGATAATTGCTTGTTTGTGCAGTTTATTCATTGGTATCGTATACGCACAATCTACTCAAGTTGAATTTGCACAACAGGCATTTCAACAAGGTCAATTTGAACTCGCTGAAAAGCATTGGCAATTTGCTTTGGCTGAGTTATCAGAAACCTCATCAGAAAAAAAGAAAGTGGAAATCAAAGTCTTAAGAGGACTTGCTTTAACTTACCAAAAAATGGGCTTTTATAATAAGGCTTTAGAAAATTTGCAAAAAGCTTTAGATGTAGCGAATCAAATAAAAGATAAATTTTACCAAGCACTTATTTTTGGTGAACTGGGTGATTTTTATCTGATAACTCAAAATATAGAAATACGAGATAAAGGTGAAACAAGTCAATGTAATTTACCAAAAACTGAAAATGCTACTAACACTGAAAAAAAGATATGTGCTGCGAAAGCCAATAAATACTTACAAAAGGCTGAGATTATTGCACGTGAGCTTGATAATCCACAACTTTTAGCTCAAGTACTTAATAAACAAGGTAATAGGTTTACAATATGCGCTGAGCATAAACGCGCTTTGTATAAAAAAGCGATTGCTAAATATCAAGAAAGTGAACAGGTAGCTATAAAAGCAGATGATTCATTACTAATTGCTAAAGCCAAGATTAATCATGCTGAAGCCACATTTTTACAAAAATTAAGAAAATTAAAAAATCCTGAGAGTATCAAAGCTATCAAAGCTATTAATGTTATTATCGAAAAGTTATGGACGGCATTACAAGCTACACGCCAATTACCTGCTTCTCGTGACAAATCTTTTGGATTAATCTCTCTAAGCCGACTGGCAATTAAGATCATTAAAGAACTCAAAAAGAAAGACTCTGAAGAATATGCAAAACTTCAAAGGATTGCTTATGATGGCTTACAAGAGGCAAAAAAAAGCGCAAAAGAAATGCAAGATAATATCGTATTATCTTATGTTTATGGGCGTTTAGGGGAATTGTATTATTATGCAGAGCGTTATACAGAAACTGTTTTTTTTACCCGCCAAGCTTTATCAGTCACACAATCTATTTTTCAATCATCAGAAGAAACTGTTTTATCAGAAATCGTTTATCGTTGGCTTTGGCAATTAGGGCGTGCATTCAAAAAACAAAATAAATTAGATGAAGCTATTAAAGTCTATAAATTGGCAGTTGAAAATTTACATCCTATTCGTCACAAGCTTGTTGATAGCGGTTATCGTGGTCAACGGCAACAATTTAGTAATGCTCAATATGCCCAAAATTCATTGAATTTACTTTATATGGAATTCATAGATTTACAGCTTCAACAATATAAAATAAAACAGGAAACAATTTACCAAAAAGAGCAACAGGCATTATTGAAAGATATCTTATATACGCTTGAAAGGTATAAAGTTGCACAACTTCAAAATTATTTTCAAGAAGAATGTTTAGGTGTTTTTAAAATTGGTCAACTTGAAGATAAAATAAATCATTTCATTGGAGAAAAGGCTAAACCACAGATTGCTACTTTGTATCCTATCTTGATTTCAAAACCTAAAAAAAACGCTTCATATATTCCATTAAATGAACAAGCTAAATTATTGGTAAGTATTTCAAAAGGCTTGTTTTTGTTTTCTATTCCAGATTTAAAAAGGTCTGCCAACGTTGATGATATAGCTTTTCAATTGCGAAATCAGTTAATAATTGATCAAGGTGAAGATTTTCAAGAAAACGCTCATCAACTGTATAAGTGGTTAATCCAGCCAATCGAAAACTTTCTGGAACAACATAGCATAAAAACAATCCTTATGATACCTGATGGCGCATTACGTACTATACCATTTTCTGTATTATACGATGGAAAAAAATACTTGATTGAAAAATACGCCATTGGAACAACTCAAGGTTTAGCATTAACGAGTTTAGAAGAGTTATCGCGAAAATTTGAAATGGATGAAGTGTTCCTTGGTGGTATTTCAGAAGCAGTTCAAGGGTTTAGTGCCTTACCAAAGGTACCTTGGGAGTTGAAAGAAATCGAAAAATCTTATCCCAATCCTAAATCTAAAAAATTATTAAACAAACAGTTTAGCAAAACACAATTTGAACAAGCATTAGAAAGTAATCGCTATAAAATTGTGCATGTTGCCTCGCATGGAGAATTTCAAGAAGACCCTCGTGAAAACTTCTTGCTCACTTATGACGGTAAAATTACTATAGATCGCTTAGAAAAATTGATAAAAATTGAGACTTCAAAAACAGTAGTGGAATTATTAGCTTTAAGTGCTTGTGAAACAGCACAAGGGAGTAAAGCTGCTTTAGGGCTTGCAGGTATTGCAGTAAAAACAGGGGTAAAAAGTGCTTTAGCTAATTTATGGAAAGTTGATGATGAAGCCGGCTCTCAATTAAGTGTCAAATTTTATGAAAATCTTCAAAAAGAAAATATGACAGCAGTACAAGCATTACAACAAGCACAACTGGATATTTTGAAGAAAAAACCACATCCTTATTATTGGGCTTCTATGTTATTAATTGGAAATTGGCGATAATCGGAATTTTGAAGTTTAATCACCCAATATAAAACATATTGCGGAGATTTATCTTTATATTCTCCACATTTGGATTTCGGGAAATCATAGCTCATTCGAGAAATAAGAATTTTTGACATTGGTGAAGCTATTGGTTAGGATTAATTTTATAATTCACTTAAAATCATTATAATTTTGTAACTACTCAGTCTCATAATAAATGTTAACGTTTTTTTATAAAAAGTGACGCTGGAGCGTCACGAAATGCATTCCAACGCTTTTTTATAAAGAGTGACGCTGGAGCATCACGAAATGCATTCCAACGCTGGAGCGTTGGAACGAGAGACTGAGTAGTTACATAATTTTTTGCTGATTATAACGAATTTTTGGGCACCCCTTAACCCCCCGTACACAGGGGGAAGTCCCAAAATAGAAAAATTAAAGCAAAGTGTCGAATGATGTTTGGTTCCACCCGTGTACGGGGGGTTAGGGGGGTGTCCCCAAAATCTGTTACAATCAGATTTTTTGATTGTAGTTTTTTCATTATCTTATAAGGAGTTTTTTTAAAACATGCAAACTGGTAAAAAAGATTTTATGGGAAAATTTTGGACGGTGTTAAGTAACATCAAAGTTTCTAAATGGCCTTTTTTTATGTTTTATCGTCCACACAGTTTCACGCTTAAAGGCAACCACACACGGGAAATAATGAAACTCGTTAAACCCGGCGATATTTTAGTACGTTCTTTTAATAACTATCTCAATGGTTATTTTATGGAAGGTACTTTTAAACATGTGGGTTTTTATCTCAGTGAAGTCTCTGAACAACACCTCAAACAATTTGCTCAAATTCAAAATCCCACTGAATACAATACTGGACGGCAAATGGTTATTTATACCATAGGAGATAAAATTTTTCTTGAGGACTTGATTGATTTTTGTCGGTGTGATGGTTTAGCGATAATGCGTTTCCCCCGTCAATTAAAATCCCTTGCCCGTCGTGAAATTCCAGAAATTTTACAAGCGTATTTTGAAAATCCCATAAAACCCGTTGATGAAGTAACAGACGAAGAATCTGAAAAAAACAACTCTAAAAAGAAAAAAGGCAAAAAAGCCAAAGAAGAAAAAGACGAACCACCAAAAGAGCCTGTTAAACCAGATGCCACAACACTGGCGATTGTCAAAGCAGAAAAAGACATTGCCCAACACATCGCCAACGGTAAAGGCGTTGAATTTGAAAAAATTTTCAAAATTCTATATCGCATTGCCTTAAGACAACTTTCAACGCCTTACGATTATGATTTTGGCATCGATCAATTTCCTGGGCTTACCAGTACAGAATTTGTGTACTTTATCACTAAAAGCATCTGCTGGAATTATGGAATTGAAGCTGAATCCAGCCGTATATTTCTTAAAAAGCGACTAGTCATTACGCCAGATATGTTTGTGGATGGTGATCTTGAGGAAGTTTGGAAGAGCGATATCTAAAAAGTAAAAACGACATCAAAGCGATTTTCCGAAATTGAAAGCCTATGAGTTTCGGGAAATCCACTTCGTGTAATAAACAAAACAACTATTTTTTCTGATTGTAACAGATTTTGGGGACACCCCCCTAACCCCCCGTACACGGGTGGAACCAAACATCATTCGACACTTTGCTTTTTCTATTTTGGGACTTCCCCCTGTGTACGGGGGGTTAGGGGGGTATGGTGTCCCCAAAATTCGTTATAATCAGTATTTTTTGTATCAAAGTTTCTCCTTTTTGTATTATTCCTAAAATTCCTCCTTTTTTATTAATTCTATGAGTCTCATTCTCACACCACTCAAAAAATCCCCTGCATTAAATCTTCTCCATTGAATGTAACAAAAATGTCACATCGCTTTATCACAACATGTAACAAAAAAGTACGTGATTTGTTTATCCGTCCAAGATAATCTATTTACCTCATCCTTGATAGGTAGGCATACTCAAGATTGTACAATTTTTAGTCTCAAACCTGACATAAGAGGACTATCTTATGGCAACCCGAACGATAAAAACCATTGATGCTGTAGAGCATTCTGGTGATAGCTCTCGTTTTACTGAGTACGAAGAGTATATTGAATACCGAAGTTTTTTGAGGACTATAATAATCTACAGAAGTATGATTATACATGACTCAATTGCAATAAATTTTACTGAAATTTTTGCTATACCCATATTGTCAGTCATCTTAGGCGTATTAAGCGCAATAATAACTTTTGTGGTAATACAAGAGGAGGCGAGGAATGAAATAGAGGAGGTAATAACATCAGCGGTAGAGGTGGCAGAAAAATCAATTGCAAAAGGAGAAAAAAACAACCTCCAATTAAATCAAGAGATTTTAGCTCAAGAGATTGAAGCATTATTTACTCAATCCTACATTAATCCATTAACGGATTACCTTCTTAAATATCAAGGAGATAATTCTAGAGCATCATATCTCAAGCGTATTGAGACAGAGCGTCAGAAAAGATGTGGCAAAATTGGGAAACGTTTCCAACAACAGGACAAAAATTCTACCACTCTCGTTCAGCTAACACGAGGCTATAACTATTCCTGTCCTCAAATTGTTACTGGGTTTGCTAAAAGTATATGAATACTGGGGCAAACCTGACAGGTTTCTAAAACCTGTCAGGTTTAGTTGTCGAAGTTATTTTGTGCTAAATTATTGTACTTACCAACATAACCACACACGCATCAATGAAAGCAATTTGTCAGTGTCCACCGGTTTAGAGAGATATAGCGTTTTCCGATTGCGTCTGGAAGCCCCTCCTTAATTTAAGGAGGAGATTTAGGGGAGATTGTACTTTATCCAATCGGGAAACGCTATAACATCAGTTAATATAACTGATGTTACGCACTGTACTTCAAATAATTTTAGGGACACCCCCCTAACCCCCCGTACACGGGTGGAACCAAACATCATTCGACACTTTGCTTTAATTTTTCTATTTTGGGACTTCCCCCTGT
>JAUCGK010000137.1 GCA_030378085.1 Candidatus Parabeggiatoa sp. HSG14 | reverse complement strand
GGTGGAATTGCAGTTGCTAACGTAATAGATAAAATTGCTACATGTACTAACTATCCAAATGAACGAATCTTAACATTAAATTATTTAATTTACGGATCAAAAGTGCCTTGTGAAGTGGTTTATGAAAAATTAACTGAAATACCAGGACACCGCCGTGTTTTGTGGCGAGCTAAGAATACTGTGGGTTATTGTGAACGAAAACTAGACAATTTTCTAAAAAAGCTAAAAGGATATGGTTGGCACTGCTCATATCAAGAAATTGAGGAGTCCAATTATGAAATAATTCTACCTATTGAAATAGATAAAGAGCAATCCACTATTGAATCAATTGAAACCAATATTGTTACTGAACCCTTGAAATCTGATACTGAATTTTCTGAATCAAAAGCAACACCGTGGATAGAATTGCCAGACACTCAACCGACTAAACCTTCTTCAAAGAGAGTCATAGTCCAATATGGTGACGCTTCATATTATGCAGATCGCTTCCAAGGTAGAACAACAGCAAGTGGTGAAATTTACGATAAAAATAAATTGACTGCGGCTCATCAGAGTTTAACTTTTGGTACTCGTGTTAGAGTGACTTTTTTAAAAACAGGACAATCAGTAGAAGTTATCATTAATGATCGTGGCAATTTCTACAAAGATAGAATTATTGATCTTTCCCGTAAAGCTGCTGAAGAAATTGGTTTAATTAGGGATGGACATGGTAAAGTGATGATAGAAATTTTAAAGTAAAGGCTGATTGGAATTAAATTATTATTCAATTTAAAGGTTTTAAGAAAAAAGATGTTTACAGGTATTGTACAAGCTTATGTAGAAGTTTCAGAAGTGATAAGAAAACAAGATTTAACGACATTTACACTTTGTTTTCCAGAAAGTTCGTTGAAAGGATTAAAACAAGGAGCGAGTGTCGCTATTGACGGTGTTTGTTTTACAGTTGTTAATATTGAGGGTAAACATGTATTTTTTGATGCCATGAAAGAAACGTTGCAACGGACAACTATTGGTATTATTGAAAAAGGAAAACATCTCAATATTGAACGCTCTTTTAAAATAGGTGACGAAGTTGGTGGACATATTGTATCTGGACATGTACATAGCATGGCTGAAATAGTTGATGTCAATACTTCAATAGCCAATAATCATATTCTTACATTTAAAGTACCCAATTCGTTGGTGAAGTATATTTTTCCAAAAGGGTTTGTGGCATTAAACGGTGCAAGTCTTACCATTGTTGATGTTGATAAGAAAAATGATACTTTTTCTGTTTACTTAATTCCAGAAACGCTTCAGCGAACAACTTTTGGCTTTAAAGAAAAAGGTGATTTTGTAAATATTGAAATAGATAGTCAAACGCAAGCTATTGTTGATACAGTGGAAAGAGTGCTTGCAGAGAAAAATATTGTTGTTAAGGAAGACTAAAAAATGAGTAATCAAATTGCTATTATCCTTGGCTCATTTCATAAAACTTCAGTAGAAGAAATGTTGTCAGAGGCACGTATTACTGCAAAAGAATGTGATTTAAAAATCATAGCAGAGCAATGGGTACCCGGATCGATGGAAAAACCTTTAGCATTAAAACGGTTTTTGATACGAAATGATGTTGATGCGGCTATTGCGTTAGGTATTATTGAAAAAGGAGAAACTAAACATGGGTTAGTTATGGGTCATGCAGTTATCAATGCTATTGTCCAACTTCAGCTTGAATTCATGAAACCCATTGGGTTAGGTATTCTTGGGCCTGATGTTCAACCTAGCCAGATTCCACCTCGGTTGAAACCTCATGCCCGAAATGCTGTGATGGCAGTAAAAAGTATGTTGTGAGTCTGTAGTAGGACGCAGAGCGTCCAAAAATGCATTCCCACGCAGAATACTCATCGTTATACATAAGTTAAAATGTAGGGTGGGTAGAAGTACGAACCCCAGCATTTTTAAAAGCGTGGTGGGTTTCGCTATTGCTCTACCCACCCTGCGAAAAACCATTTTAAATCATATAGTTAAATACTTGTGTATAACGATGACGCAGAGCATGGGGACGAGAAATATTCTTGGGAACGAAAAATACCCTAGAAACGAGAAGAATTTTTAGAACTTTGGAAATAAATTATGGCTAGTGGAAAAGAAATTCGTACTAAAATTGCAAGTATTAAAAGCACCCAAAAAATTACCCGTGCGATGGAAATGGTTGCTGCCAGTAAAATGCGTAAAGCACAGGATAGAATGCGTAGATCACGACCTTATTCTGAGAAAATTAATGAGGTGATTTGTCATTTAGCACATGCACATCCTGAATACAAACATGCTTATATGATTACGCGTGAAGTTAAGCATGTTGGTATTATCCTGATTTCTTCTGATCGTGGGTTATGCGGTGGTTTAAATACCAATTTGTTTAAAACAACATTGGCTTCCATGAAAAAATGGCAAAATGACAATGTTGAGATGGATATGTGTACGATGGGAAGAAAAGGGACAGTGTTTTTTAAACGCTTTGGGGCTAATATTGTTGCACAAGAAGAACATTTAGGTGATGCACCTTCGTTGGAAGATGTTATTGGTAGTGTGAAAGTGATGTTAGATGCTTATGCTGAAGGCAAGATTGATCAAATTTTTGTTGTTTACAATCGTTTTCAAAACACAATGACGCAAATACCTACAGTGCAGCAACTGGTACCCATTACCTATGATAAAGCAGATGAAAAGCTGGCTCACCATTGGGATTACATTTATGAGCCAGAAGCACAAGAAGTGTTAGATGCTTTATTAAAGCGTTATATTGAATCACTGGTTTATCAAGGTGTGGTTGAAAATTTTGCTTGTGAACAAGCTGCCCGTATGGTTGCTATGAAGAGTGCTTCAGATAATGCAGGTAGTCTCATTGATGAATTGCAGTTGGCTTACAATAAGGCTCGCCAAGCTGCGATTACACAAGAGTTGTCTGAAATTGTAGCGGGGGCTGCTGCTGTTTAACAATTGCTGGTCTTCTCTAGTCCATTTTAGGTAATTATAATGCTGATCTTGGTTATTTAGGACAAATTTCATTTTCAATTATTCTATGAATTGTGAGGTTGCAATGGTATTCCTGAGTAATGGAGATGGGAAAAATACTTTAAATTTGAAAATACAACTTGAAGGGGAATTTTAGAATATGAGTGCAGGTAAAATTGTGCAAATTATTGGGGCGGTGGTTGATGTTGAATTTCCGCGTGAAGCGATGCCTAAGGTTTATGATGCCTTGAAAGTGGACGAAAATGACCTAACCCTAGAAGTGCAGCAACAATTAGGGGATGGCATAGTTCGTACTATTGCAATGGGTACTACCGATGGGATGGGTCGTTATTTAAGTGTTACCAATACAGGTTCACCGATTACAATGCCAGTGGGTCAGAAAACATTGGGACGTATCATGGATGTGTTGGGTAATCCTGTGGATGAAAAAGGGCCTATCAATGAAGAAGAAAGATGGTCAATTCATCGTAAAGCACCCGCTTATGAAGAACTTTCTGCCAGTAATGAGTTACTAGAAACAGGCATTAAGGTGATTGATTTGATTTGTCCCTTTGCAAAAGGGGGTAAAGTGGGATTGTTTGGGGGTGCAGGGGTTGGCAAAACCGTGAATATGATGGAGTTAATCCGTAATATTGCTATTGAACATAGTGGTTATTCGGTATTTGCGGGGGTTGGTGAGCGTACTCGTGAAGGTAATGATTTTTACCATGAAATGACTGATAGCAACGTGATTGATAAGGTGGCATTGGTATATGGTCAGATGAATGAGCCACCTGGTAACCGTTTGCGCGTCGGTTTGTCTGGTTTAACGATGGCAGAATTTTTTCGCGATGAAGGACGTGATGTGTTGTTGTTTATTGATAACATTTATCGTTATACATTGGCAGGGGTTGAAGTATCCGCTTTATTAGGACGTATGCCTTCCGCTGTGGGATATCAGCCAACACTTGCTGAAGAAATGGGCGCATTGCAAGAGCGAATTACTTCTACAAAAACAGGCTCTATTACTTCAATTCAGGCAGTATATGTGCCAGCTGATGATTTAACCGATCCATCTCCAGCCACTACCTTTGCCCACTTAGATGCAACTGTTGTTTTATCACGTCAAGTCGCTGAATTAGGTATTTATCCTGCGGTGGATCCATTGGATTCTACTAGCCGTCAATTGGACCCTTTAGTGGTGGGTCAAGAACATTATGAAGTTGCCCGTGCGGTACAAGGTACTTTGCAACGTTACAAAGAGTTGAAAGACATCATCGCGATTTTGGGAATGGATGAATTATCTGAAGAAGATAAGCTTATTGTGACTCGTGCCCGAAAAATTCAAAAATTCTTGTCACAACCTTTCTTTGTAGCTGAAGTGTTTACAGGTAGTGCGGGTAAATTTGTGCCTCTCAAAGAAACCATTCGTGGTTTCAAAGAAATTGTTGAGGGGCAACATGATAACGTGCCTGAACAGGCATTTTATATGGTGGGTAGCATTGACGAAGTAGTTGCAGGATCAGAGCAACAAGTATAAGCTTGTTAATTTTCCCATTTTCTCCTCCAAAAATCAATTTGCCTTTTAGTAGAAAATCCCCCTGATGGGGGGAACTAAAAGGAGTCATGCGTATTTTTTGGAGGATATTATTTAGGAGTCACAAAACATGACAATGACTGTTCATGTCGATATTGTCAGTGCTGAAGCCGAAATTTTTTCTGGTTTAGCCGAAATGGTCATCGCGCCGGCGGTACAAGGTGAAGTGGGTATTATGCCTCGTCATGCTCAGTATATTACCCAGCTCAACGAAGGTGCAATCCGGTTAAAGCTTAGTAATAATAAAGAAGAATCTTTTTATGTCTCAGGTGGTATGTTAGAAGTACAACCTCATAAAATCACTGTGTTATCTGATACAGCATTGAGAGCACATGATCTTGATGAAAAAGCCGCTTTAGAAGCTAAACAAAACGCTGAAAAATTGTTAACTGATAAACAAGCAGGATTTGAATGTGCAAAAGCACAAGCAGAATTAGCCGATGCGATGTTGCAATTGCGAGCTATTGAAAAGTTTCGTAAAATTAAGAAGTAAGTCATAAAAAAATAAAATTTTAATAAGTTTTTTATTTCCCCCTTTTTTGAATTTTGCTCAAAAGGGGGAACCCATTTCCCCCCTTCCTCTCTAAAACCATACTTCTTTAAGTAAGTCAATGCCATTAACTTAAGTCTTGGAGTCCAAACCTTTAGGTTTGGAAGTCTTTGATTTAATATAAATCAGCCAAATCTAAAGGTTTGGACTCCAGCAGATATTCCTTAAGTTAATGGTATTGCTTTAAGTAAGTGGGATATACTTACCAAAATGATAATCAATATCAAAATTAGTGAGTGATCCTAACGTATTATAAAATATATAATTGGTATTATTCTTGCGTATATCCAAATATTAGGACACTATTATTGTATAATGTCCAACTTTAATTTTTTTCAATCCAAAAACATGAAACTCTCTATTATTATATTAGCGGCTGGACTCGGCAAACGTATGTATTCTGACCTTCCCAAGGTATTACATCCACTTGCTGAAAAGCCTTTGATTCGTCACGTCATTGACACAGCTCACGCACTTAAACCAGACACGATACATGTTGTTTATGGTCATGGTGGTCAACAAGTTCGTGAAACACTTGCCGATATTGAAGTCAATTGGGTAGAACAACCACAACAATTGGGTACAGGACATGCAGTTGCCCAGGTTATGCCAAACATTGCAGATGATACAATGGTATTAGTGCTTTATGGCGATGTTCCCTTAATCAGTTTGGCAACGTTGAAAATTTTATGTACATCAAGCAATGCAAATAATCTTGGTATACTGACTGTTAATTTAGATAATCCTTATGGTTATGGGCGAATTGTCCGTAATGCTCAGGAACAAGTAGAATGCATTGTTGAAGAAAAGGATGCAGATACGACTATAAAATCAATTAAAGAAGTCAATACGGGTATACTTATTGCCCATGCCACCCATTTACGTCAATGGTTAGCGTCACTCAACAATAATAATGCTCAAGGCGAATATTATTTGACTGACATTATTGCTTTGGCGGTTGCCAACAACTTGCCTATATTCACGCATACAACAAACAATGTGTATGAAGTCATGGGAGTCAATGATCGTTCACAGTTGGCTACTTTAGAACGTTATTATCAAATTCAACAAGTTAATCGGCTAATGCTTACGGGAGTAACGGTGCGTGATCCTGCCCGTATTGATATACGTGGTATGGTGCAAACGGGACAGGATGTTTCCATTGATGTCAATGTAATTTTTGAAGGAGAAATTATGCTTGGTAATCGGGTTAAAATTGGACCTCATACAATAATACGCAATGCAAAAATTGGTGATGATGTAGAAATTTTAAGTCATTGTGTCATTGATAATGTTGTTATTGGAACGGGTTGTAAAATTGGCCCTTTTGCGCGTTTACGTCCAGAAACCGTTTTAGCAGAACAAGTTCATATTGGCAATTTTGTTGAAATTAAAAAATCTACGGTTGCACAAAAGACTAAAATCAATCACTTGAGTTATATTGGTGATAGTGAGGTGGGCAGCGATGTGAATATTGGTGCAGGTACTATCACTTGCAATTATGATGGTGTTCATAAACATAAAACAGTTATAGAAGATAGGGCCTTTATTGGCTCTGATACGCAATTAGTTGCGCCAGTAAAAGTAGGCGCGGGAGCGACTATTGGTGCAGGTTCTACTATTGTTACAAATACACCGCCTGATACTTTAACATTGAGCCGTTCCCCACAAAAAAATATCCCTAGTTGGCATCGCCCTATTAAAAAAAATCCTAATAACTTATAGATGTTCAGAAAAATAATTTCCGGTTATAAACCTGCCAGGTTTTGGAAACCTGGATCGCACGCAAAAGTTTTTGCGCGCAAAAACTTTTGCGTGCGATGGTTTTGCGAAGTTATTTACCTGAAAAACTATAATTAATAATCGGTTATTAGTCATTTTTTTCTGATAATCTAAAAATTCATTTTGCATTTTTAATGATTATTTCTTGACAATTGTACTCTCTTTGAATAAACATTAAAGCTCCATAACAACAAAAGGTCTATTTTTCTTGAGTGATATTCCGATAAGTGTCCTATTTGGTATACTGGTTTTTCTCATCTTATTTTCTGGATTTTTTTCTGCCTCTGAAACCAGTATGATGGCAATTAACCGCTATCGTTTACGCCATCTTGCTGCTAAAAAACATCATGGCGCACAACGTGTTAGTCAATTATTAAAACATCCAGATCGCCTAATTGGTGTAATTTTATTGGGTAATAATTTTGTTAATATTTTAGCATCCTCAATTGCGACAATAATTGCGGTTGAACTGATGGGCAAAGCGGGTATCGCTATCGCCGCTCTGTTATTAACAGTGGTTATTCTCATTTTCAGTGAAGTTACCCCTAAAACTGTTGCAGCACTCCACCCTGAGAAAGTTGCTTTTCCAGCATCATTAGTTATCAAACCTTTGCTAAAATTACTTTATCCTTTAGTATGGCTTTTGAATTCTGCGAGTAATGGGATATTAAAATTGTTTGGTATTTCTAAGCAAGATACTGATAATTATCGTTTAAGTCCTGATGAGTTGCGTACTGTAGTACACGAGGCAGGAGGGCTTATTCCTAAACGTCATCAACAAATGTTGCTGGGCATTTTAGATTTAGAAAAAGTGACTGTAGAAGATATTATGGTGCCACGCAATGAAATAACTGGCATCGATCTTAACGCATCTCTTGATCTCATTATTGAACAACTTATGACTTGCCAACATACCCGTTTACCGTTGTACCGTGAAAATGTAGACAATGTAGTCGGTATGCTTCATCTGCGTCAATTATTACGCTTTTTTAAACACGATGAGTTGACTAAAGAAAGCTTGGAAAAAAATGCACGCGAACCTTTTTATGTGCTTGAAAATACCCCTTTAAACACTCAACTAATTAATTTTCAAGAACATAGGCGACGGATTGGTTTAGTTGTCAATGAATATGGTGATATTCAGGGTTTAGTAACCATTGAAGATATTCTCGAAGAAATTGTTGGTGAATTTACCACAAGTCCTGATGCCCTTAGCCCTGACATACATCCTCAAGAAGATAACAGTTTTCTTGTTAATGCAAGTATCACTGTGCGAGAACTTAATCGTATGATGGGGTGGCATTTACCTACTAAGGAAGCCAAAACTCTTAACGGCTTAATTTTAAATTATTTGGAAGAAATTCCCGAAGCAGAGACAAGTTTGCTTTTAGAAGAACATCCGATAGAAATTATGCAAGTTGCGAGTAATGCGGTGAAAATGGTACGGATTCGGCAAGCTTATAAACAACCGCAAAAACAACTAAAACAAGAAACAACTAAGGAATGATAATTCAATAAAATCAAAATTTCCAAAACCGTTAAATTTTTGGATTGGCTAACGACTGAAAACAAGATGGTTGCTAATTATCAAGCTACAAGCCAGACCTGACAGGTTTTTAAAACCTGTCAGGTATTAAATCCGAAAACTTGAACGTTCTGAGTATAGCGTCTCCCTTTTATATGAAATACAACCGCCAATCAAAAGTTAAGTAAGTACACATAAATCTTTTAACATTTTAAAAAAATAGGATTTCTGGAGAAAACTGGAGTCCAAACCTTCAGGTTTGGAGCGCCTAAACCTCGAAAGGACTCCATGTTACCCTTTTATCGCCTTTTTTTAATCATGCCAGATTTCTTAAAACGGGTAATGTTAAAAAACTTTTATTGATCTACTTATTAAAATCTTTTAAAACCTTATCCCATAATACAATACCTTCGAGAATTAGAAAGTTGTTTCGGAAATTTCACTGTGCAAATTTTCCCATTTCCGAAACAACAAATTCTGGCATTGGCGAAGGTATTGATAATATCTGCAAATCAACATTTTATGAAATTCCTAAACAATATTTTATCACGTAATATGTTACGTAGTACTTATATTCCTTTATTAATTTTGGTTATTTCTCTAATTACAACGCTTTGGGGATGGTATATCATTAAGACAGACATTACTAAAGCAAATTGGACTAAATTTGAATTAAAGGTGGAACATATTAAAGCAACTATTCTTAACCGTATGACTGCTTATGAACAAGTATTACGTGGTGGAGCTGCTTTATTTACAGCTATGCCTTCAACCAGACGTGATCATTGGCATCAATACGTCAACAATTTACATATTGATGAACATTATCCAGGTATTCAAGGTATCGGTATAGCTAGACATATTCAACATAAAATAAAAGAAAAGCATATAACACAAATGCGTGAGGCTGGTTTTGCAAATTATACCATTAAACCAACTGGAGAACGTGATGAATATATTGTTGTTATTGATATAGAACCATTAAATGAACGTAATCAACAAGCCTTGGGATATGATATGTTTTTTCATCCTATTCGCCGTGTTGCAATGGAACATGCTCGTGATACTGGAATACTTTCCGTATCAGGCAAAGTCATCTTAGCACAAGAGATTGATGAAGAAGTTCAAGCAGGTTTTCTGATGTATTTGCCATTGTATAGAAAAGAGCAACCACGTAAAACTATTGCAGAACGTCGATCAGCTTTGTTGGGATATGTATATAGTCCTTTTCGTATGAATGATCTGATGCAAGGCATTCTAGGGACTGAAAAATTAGATATTGACTTTGAAATTTATGATGACACAGAAACCAATCCAAATACATTGATGTATAAAAACACGTCTTTTGATAGCTTAGATAAAAATTATCAACCTCAATTTATTAAGGAAACCACTCTTAACATCGCGGGGTATACTTGGACTTTGCATTTTTCAACCTTACCAAAATTTGATTTAGAAATTGAGAATCATACGCCTAATGTTGTGTTATTTGGCGGAGTTTTTATCAGTATGTTGTTATTCGGTATTATTTGGGTACTTGCCAAAGCAGCGCAATTGGCTACAAAAGAACATCAAATCAACATCCGCTTACAAACAGAGATTCGTGAGCGACAACGGGCAGATGAACAATTGCATAATACTATGCAAGAAGTAGAACATTCTGAACAATTACTAAAAACATTTCTTAATACGACACCTGATTTAGTTTTTGTAAAGGACAAAAATTTCCGTTATCTTTGGGCAAACGATAGTTTTGCTCACGTATTAAAAACAATACCAGATCAGATGATAGGTAAAGATGACGTGGAAATTGGTATTCCAAAAGAATTTATTTTTGGTGATCCAGAAAAAGGCATTCATGGCTTTCGTTCCGATGACAAAGCAGCCTTGGCAGGAGAAATGCTTCAAAATCCTTATGATGCCACCACTTTTTCCGATGGAATAATACACGTTTTTGATACGATTAAAGCCCCTTTACGTGATGAAGCGGGTAATATTTTTGCGATGTTTGGTTTTGCAAGAGATATTACAAAACGCACTCAAGATGAAAAATCACTGCGTCAAGCTAAAGAGGCGGCTGAACAAGCAAAAATGGAGGCAGAAATAGCTAACCATGCCAAAAGTACATTTTTAGCTAATATGAGTCATGAACTTCGTACCCCTTTAAATGGTATTTTGGGTTACACCCAAATTCTAAATCGTGATAAAACATTAAGCACGAAGCAACATGAAGGTATTGATATTATTCAACGTAGTGGTGAATATTTATTGACACTGATCAACGATATTTTAGATTTATCAAAAGTTGAAGCAGGTAAAATTGAACTTTATCCCGAAGACTTCCATTTTGGACATTTTATTCAAAGTATTACTGAATTATTTCAAATCAGGGCGCAACAAAAAGGAATTTCTTTTGTTTACGAACCCTTATCGCATTTACCAATAGGTGTTCACGCTGATGAGAAGCGATTGCGACAAATTTTGATTAATTTGCTCGGTAATGCAATCAAGTTTACTGAACTGGGTGGTGTCAACCTAAAAATCAATTATCACGAAGATAAAATCCGTTTTGAAATAGAAGACACAGGGATAGGTATTGCTGACGAAGAACGAGACAAAATCTTTCAACCTTTCCAACAAGTCGGAGAAGCTAGTTATCAGAGAGAAGGCACTGGTTTAGGTTTATCCATCACCAAGAAATTAGTTGAAATAATGGGTGGCGAATTGCACGTTGAAAGTACTCCTGGACATGGTAGCACCTTTTGGACAGTATTGAATTTACCTGAAATATCTGGCTTAGTGGAATCGGAAAAAAATGATCAACCTATCATTATTGGTTTTGAAGGATCACCGCGCAAAATTTTAGTGGTTGATGATAAATGGGAAAACCGTTCAGTACTATCAAACTTGTTAAAACCATTAGGCTTTGAAATTCTGGAAGCCGATGATGGACAGCATTGCTTAGATAAGGCGCGTGAATCGCCTCCCGATCTCTTTTTGATGGATTTAGTGATGCCTATAATGGATGGATTTGAAGCAGCCCGCCAACTCAGAAAAATGCCAGAATTTCAAAATACACCTATTATTGTTGCATCTGCGAGTGTTTTTGATTTAGATCAAAAAGAAAGCCTTGAAGCGGGTTGCAATGCTTTTATTGCCAAACCCATTAACGCTAATCTATTGTTAGAAAAAATAGAAGATTACTTGGGAGTGACATGGATTTATGAACAAAACTCTTCTGATAATACTCACAAAATTGCAGACAATCAAACCCAGGATAAAGAATGGGGAGATTCCACAAATTTTGCAAAACCTTCACCAGAACAAGCAGCGATTTTATTTGATTTAGCAATGATGGGCGATATTGCTGGCATTCTTGAAGAAATTGACAATTTGGAACAATCTGATAAACAATTATTGAACTTTTGCCATCAAATTCGCCAACTTGCAAAATCATTTGACGAAGGAAAAATTTGTGATTTGATTGAACCTTATGTGCAATGATATACTGTTGCATATAGGTACAACTTAAACTTTTTTAAAAAATAGTCAATCTTAGTGGTTTGGTGTATGACGCTGATGCTTATACACCCTACCATAGAATCAATGACTTAAATACTTATGTATAACGAGGCTTGTCTTGAGGAGTCTTCGTGCGTAACATCAGTATAATTTAAGTTGAATTTATTCGGTTTTAGCTGACTTTAGCTTTTACCGAAGGATTTATCCCAAAGCTTAGAATTTCAGTGCATAACATTAGTTATTCATTATAAAACATTTATAGACAAGTTTTATTATCACATTGTTGTGGATGCACTTTTAAACGCCGTTTAGCAAAAACCGCATAACTGACTTTTGCTAACCATTTAATTCCTGGCAGTGAACCCAAAAAAGCAAGGACACGAAAATAAGGCAATTCACGCCAAATAGTGATAAAAGCATCAACACCTTTTCGTATTTTATTATTTCTGTCGCGGGCATGCAATTGTTGCATGGCTTCCTCAAAAGTAATATTTTCTTCAGCAAGATCACCTAAACCAGTACTAATATCATGCCATTTAATCTTTCCAGTTTTATCAAGCCTCTTTAAAAGTGCGACTTCTCGTTTACATAAGGGACACATTCCATCAAAATACATCGTTACTGTGGACATTATATTTTCCTTTGGCAAAAATCGTGTTTGAATAAAAAATCAGCTTAGCACTATTCGCTAGATGATTTTATTCATTAAAAGACAATTCGTAGAATACCTAAAATCCGAAGAACTTGAAGAAGGGTAGTATTACACGAAAGTAGAAAGTTTCTGTACCATTCCAAGATTGGATTTTCGAGAAATCCACGTTGCTTTATTCCAAAAACAACATAGTAACATATTTCAGATCAAAATCATTTAAGTATTGTTGCGTCTTGAAACACTGTCCAAAGCGACTTAGGTAAATTTTTAAAAGTTTTTTGATAACGTATTGCATTCTCACCGGTGACATCACGGATAAAAATGCGTATAACTTGTTGAGGATATTGACGAGCAATGTCAGCATAAATTTCTGGATCATGTTCGCCAGAATCTCCTATCAAAATAAAACGCCGCTTATCACAACAATTAATCAAAGATTGAATTGTTCTCATCTTATGGGAACGCGATGATTTAAAAAACTTGAAAAAACTGTTATCTTTCCACCGAAATAAACGCAAATGGAAACTTCCAGCCGGAAAATCATTGTCAGCAAGAAAGGTTGCTAAAGGCTGATAAAGTTGCCAAGGGCTTGCAGAAACATAGTGAAATGTCACATTTTCTTGTTGAGTCAATGTGTTATAGAATTTAGCCATACGGGGTACTGGCTGAAAAGGGTGTTTGAAGGTATTCGCCAGCAAAGCACGTTTATCAAGAACTTCACTAATCTTTATCGTATCATCAATATCCGATATAATAGAAATCCCTTTTTTATCAATAAGTTGTATTTTTCCCTTAAAATGACGTGAATCTTTGGCAGAAGTTACTGCTTTAAAATGAATGAAATGGCCCGTACTTTTCTGATACCGTAATGTTTCAACTTCGATAGCTGGTAAGTGTAGTATATCCGAAATGGCCATTGGCTGTTGATTTATTTAGTCTAAAGCGTTTTTTACCTAAAAAAATAGTAATCTCTTTACCCCTTTCATTGTCTACAAAAAAAGCCCCCATTCTTTTATTGAAAATAGAGTTATCATCCTCTTTTTCATCATTTTTCCAGTTGAATAGACGGCGTATTTGTTGGCGTACACTTCCTCCCCATTCTGGTTCATAAATCCAACCGTGAATATGTAATGCCCAGGTTTCCTCCCCTTTCAAAGGATAAGCGATAGTGGGAAAGAAAATCACGATTTCATCGCTTTTGATGGGAGAGGTGTAGGCATAGGTACTATAAATGAGTAAAAAAACGCTCATCAAAAATGCTTGTATATATCTTGTTTTACTTTTACATTTGAACAGCAAATACATTTTTTTTATCTCCTGTATAAAATTTAAGACATTTGTATCTTCTCTAAATTTTGTAAAAAAAACCTGACAGGTTTCCAAAACCTGTCAGGTTTGGGCAATTTTACCCACACTTTTTGAAAAGATACGGACATTTTTAAGTATCCTTCATTTTTTGTCAATTTTAAAAATTGTATTTTTTTTATCCCCCTTTTCTCTGAATCATCTAAAAATGTACTATAATTAATAACTGATGTTACGCACTGTACTTCAAATAATTTTAGGGACACCCCCCTAACCCCCCGTACACGGGTGGAACCAAACATCATTCGACACTTTGCTTGAATTTTTCTAG
>JAUCGK010000136.1 GCA_030378085.1 Candidatus Parabeggiatoa sp. HSG14 | reverse complement strand
CTGATAGTTCGTTGTAACAGGAGAAATCTTAAACCTGTCTTATAAAATTTCTATCCTCATTACAAAAAAATTTCAGTTTATTTAGTATTACCCTACAGGTTTATTTTTGTTCATCCGCAATCCTTGTATCCCATTCTAAATTAAAGAAATCTGAACATTAATAATTAGAATCAATAAAAAAATTCGTGATATTATTATATAATACGATTATAATGGAAAAGTTTTGCTCTAATATTTTCATAATACTCCTTTATTAAAGTAATATAGTTATTTATTTCAATAATTTAGCTTAATAAAGTCTTTTTTAGTATTTATAATTAAAGGACATTTATAAAAACAATAAATAAATGATAATGATTAGAAACTGAAATATTAAATTACCATTAACCATTAACATAGGAGATAAACTATGAGTCATGGGGCTTTGCCACCCGAACAAGGATTATATGACCCTCAAAATGAACACGATGCCTGCGGTGTCGGTTTTATTGTTCATATTAAAGGCGAGAAACGCCATGAAATTATTAATCAAGGGTTGGAAATTCTAAAAAATATAACCCATCGGGGTGCAGTGGGGGCAGATCCCCTAGCCGGTGATGGTGCTGGGATTCTTATTCAAGTACCAGATACTTTTTTACGTGAAATCTGTAAAACGAGTTTTGATACATCTTTACCACCATCGGGTGAATATGGCGTTGGTATGGTTTTTTTGCCACGCGATGCCGAAACTCGCGCCGCTTGTGAAAAACTAATGGCTGAGGTGATTACCACTGAAGGACAAACAGTACTTGGTTGGCGAGATGTACCCACCAATAACGAAGGCTTGGGCTTCGATGTTAAGGCCATTGAGCCAGTCATTCGGCAAGTATTAATTGGGCGGGGAGACAATTGTGCTGATCAGGATGCCTTTGAACGTAAACTCTTTGTGATTCGCAAAGTGATTGAACATACCGCTCGTCACCAATTAAATCTTGATTACACACAGTTGTATATTCCTTCGTTTTCATCACGCACATTGTTATACAAGGGTATGTTGTTGGCGCACCAAGTAGGCGATTATTATCCTGATTTACAAGAAGAACGGATGGTGACGGCACTGGCTTTAGTTCATCAACGTTTTTCAACCAACACTTTCCCAACCTGGGATTTGGCACAACCTTTCCGCATGATTTGCCATAACGGTGAAATCAATACGGTACGCGGTAATCTTAATTGGATGGCAGCCCGTCGTCATTCAATGAAATCTGAATTACTGGGCGATGATTTGGATAAATTATGGCCCTTAATTGTCGAAGGGCAATCTGATTCCGCTTGTTTCGATAATGCCTTGGAATTGTTAGTTGCTGGAGGCTATTCCTTAGCAGAAGCCATGATGTTACTTATTCCTGAAGCATGGGCTGATAATCCACAAATGGATGACAACCGCCGTGCATTTTATGAATATAATGCGGCTCTGATGGAACCTTGGGATGGTCCCGCTGCGGTTGGATTTACCGATGGACAGCAAATTGGTGCTACATTGGATAGGAATGGTTTGCGTCCAGCACGTTACCTCATTACAAATGATGACATAGTGATCATGGGTTCTGAAATGGGCGTGCTGAATATTCCACAAGAGAAAATTATCAAAAAATGGCGTTTGCAGCCTGGCAAAATGTTTTTGGTTGATACAGTGCAAGGGCGTATTATTGATGATGCCGAATTAAAAGCAAAACTGGCAAACCGTGCGCCTTACCAAGCGTGGTTAAATGAAACACAAATTATCTTGGAGAAGTTGCCACTGGAGGTGACAGCTATGCCACCTCCACAGGATATACTTTTAGATCGTCAACAGGCGTTTGGCTATACCCAAGAAGATTTGAAAGTATTTCTAATACCAATGGTTACTAGCGGGCAAGATCCGATTGGTTCAATGGGTGTTGATGTTTCTCTTGCTGTTTTATCAAATCGTCCACGATTGTTATACGATTATTTCAAGCAAAATTTTGCCCAAGTCACCAATCCAGCCATTGATCCTATTCGAGAAGAATTGGTGATGTCATTAGTTTCGCTTATTGGCCCTCGTCCTAATTTATTGGGATTTAAAGAGGACTTACATAAACGGCTTGAAGTACATCAACCCATTTTGACGAATACCGATTTGGAAAAGATACAGCGGATTGAGATACGGACAAGTGGTGCGTTTCGGACCAAAACGTTGAGCATTTGCTATGAGGCTGAACTGGGTGCAGCCGGCATGGAAAGTGCGTTGACTCAATTATGTACTCTGGCTGAAAAAGCGGTATTGGCTGGTAATAATATTTTAATTCTGTCTGACAGAGGTGTAGATGCTAAACACATTGCTATTCCCGCGCTTTTAGCAACTTCATCTGTCCATCACCATTTGATTAGAAAAGGTTTACGCACTGAGTCTGGTTTAGTGGTAGAAACAGGTGAAGCCCGTGAAGTGCAACATTTTTGCTTGCTGGCGGGTTATGGTGCAGAAGCAATCAATCCCTATCTTGCCTTTAATACGCTTTCTTCCATTCGGAGTTCATTACCAGAAAAATTGACTGAAGAAGAAGTCCATAAACGCTACATCAAAGCGGTGAACAAAGGCATCCTAAAAGTGATGTCAAAAATGGGTATTTCTACCTATCAATCTTATTGTGGTGCTCAGATTTTTGATGCTATCGGTTTATCTAATGAGTTTATTAAATCCTATTTTGTAGGGACTCAATGTAAAATATCCGGTGTTGGATTAGCAGAAGTTGCTGAAGAAACAGTACGAAAACATCGTTTAGCGTATGGTAACGCGCCTTTGTATCGCAATGCGTTAGATGTAGGTGGCGAATACGAATATCGGGTACGTGGTGAACAACATGCTTGGACACCGCAAACGATTAGTAAATTACAACATGCTTGTCGTAGTAACAATCGTGCGTTATACGATGAATTTGCAAAGGATATCAATGAGCAGAACGAACGTTTATTGACATTGCGTGGTTTGTTTGAGTTTAAATTTACTGATAATTCAATTCCACTAGAAGAAGTGGAATCCGCTTCAGAAATCGTTAAACGGTTTGCGACGGGGGCAATGTCTTATGGCTCTATCTCTTATGAGGCACATACGACTTTAGCAATTGCTATGAACCGTCTCGGCGGTAAATCCAATACGGGAGAAGGTGGCGAAGAACCAGAACGCTTTGTGCCAATGCCTAATGGAGATTCCAAACGTTCTGCCATTAAGCAAGTTGCCTCAGGGCGATTTGGTGTTACGACTGAATATTTGGTTAATTCTGATGATATTCAAATCAAAATTGCTCAAGGTGCAAAACCCGGTGAAGGGGGACAATTACCTGGTCATAAAGTCAATAAAACGATTGCGAAAGTCCGTCATTCAACACCAGGCGTTGGACTTATTTCGCCACCACCACACCATGACATTTATTCCATTGAAGATTTAGCACAACTGATTCACGACTTAAAAAATGTCAATCCCAGAGCCCGTATCAGTGTTAAGTTGGTTTCTGAAATAGGTGTAGGGACAGTTGCAGCTGGTGTGTCTAAAGCCCATGCCGATCATGTCACGATTTCTGGTTATGACGGTGGCACTGGCGCGAGTCCCATTACTTCCATTAAACATGCTGGCTCCCCTTGGGAAATTGGGTTAGCTGAAACACATCAAACCTTAGTTCTCAATAAATTACGGGGACGCATTGCGGTACAAACCGATGGGGGGTTACGCACTGGGCGCGATGTAATAATAGCTTCCATGCTTGGTGCTGATGAATTTGGTTTTGCAACTATCGCGCTGATTGCGGAAGGCTGCATTATGATGCGTAAATGTCATCTTAATACTTGTCCTGTCGGTGTCGCTACTCAAGACCCTGAATTGCGTAAAAAATTCAAAGGTAAACCTGAAGATGTGGTGAATTATTTTATGTTTATTGCGGAAGATATGCGAGAAATCATGGCAAAACTCGGTTTTCGCACCGTCAATGAAATGATTGGACGCACTGATAAACTAGATATGCGTCAGGCTATTTCACACTGGAAAGCCAAGGGGATTGATTTTTCAAACATCTTATATCGCCCAGAAGTCACTTCTGATGTTGCAGTCTATAACTGTGAACGACAGGATCACGGTTTAGATAAAGCACTTGATCAAACACTCATCAAACAGGCACAACCTGCACTAGAACATCGCACTCCCGTAAAAATTGAAACACCTATTTATAATAGTAATCGTACTTTTGGTGCAATGCTTTCTGGTGAAGTGGCAAAACGCTATGGACATGTTGGATTGCCAGAAGATACTATTAATATCAAAGCAACGGGTTGTGCTGGACAAAGTTTTGGTGCCTTTTTAGCGCGTGGTGTGTCTGTTGAGTTGATTGGTGAAGCCAATGACTACGTGGGTAAAGGTTTAAGTGGTGGTCGTCTTGTCATCTATCCTCCCAAAGAATGCCCGATTATTCCTGAAGAAAATATCGTTGTTGGTAATACTGTCCTTTATGGCGCGATAGCAGGCGAATGTTATTTCAGAGGTATTGGTGGTGAACGTTTTGCTGTGCGAAATTCTGGTGCTATCGCAGTGATTGAGGGCGTTGGCGATCATGGTTGCGAGTATATGACAGGCGGTGTTGTTGTGGTTCTTGGTTCATCAGGACGCAATTTTGCAGCGGGTATGAGTGGTGGTATTGCTTACGTGTTGGATGAAACAGGGGACTTTGAACAGCGTTGTAATTTATCAATGGTTGAACTGGAACCGATTGTTGAAGAAGAAACAGAGGTTTCCGCTGAAGCAATGCAAGATATGATATGTCATGATGCGCTTCGCCTTAAAACGCTGATTGAAAAGCACTTACATTACACGAACAGTAGTCGCGCCAAAGAAATTCTCGACAATTGGACGGATTATCTACCGAAATTTGTCAAGATTATGCCCGTTGACTACCAACGTGCACTTATGCAAATGCGTCAAGAGCAAGCATAATAGCTTGAAGTATGGACGGTTTATTTAATTAAAATAAATGAGTTATAATCTGAATGTTCAGGTTTTCGGATTTTAAGACCTGCCAGGTTTTGGAAACCTGGCAGGTCTGACGGACGTTTTTAGTCTATTTTCATAATCCGAAAACTTGAACATTTGTAGTATATAATAGAGTCCAAAGTTGAAGCTTTGGACTTTAACTTTAAAATGTTGTTTCGTTCATTACGAACAATTTCCCGAAACTCATCAATTCTTAGGAATTAGGAATGAGGATTTATTATCGTTCCTAAATTTTATTTAGGAACGCACTACCCAAGAAGCTTCGCTTCGAGAAAAGCGAGCTGAGCCGCTCAACCTCAGAAAACCTCAACGAAACAATCTTGTCGAAGCAAAGCTTCTGGGCAGTACGTTCCCAAATAAAATTTGGGAACGATAAAAATCCTGAACACCTATGGCTGTAGCCTATTTTATGAATGGGAGATAGAATGCACTAATTCCCAACAAAGAAATGTATTGGTTCTAAGCCATTAAAAACAATATGGCCATTTTTTAAGCGATAACCTATAAAAATAGTAAATTCTCCAGGCATTGCGCTTAAATCCCCTTTAAATATGAAAACATCTGTTATTTCAGGGAGATCGGGATGTTCTTGCGCTGTTGTCAAACCACTAATCTGACTATTCCACATCCGCCATCTTTGCTCATCGCGAGTATAGAAGGCTTCACCAATCGAAGTTGTATGCACCCCCACTAATAGGATATCAACCACTTCGCCAAGATGTTTAGGTGGTACTAAAATCCATGCGGATAGCCTAAAGTTTTGAGCTTCGGCGCGTGTGAGTGCATGATGGTTGGATTGTAAGACACCATTGATACTCAATTTACCGATAAAGCAAGCCTGACTATCCATGCTATTGCCTTTAACATCTATTTCCATTGCATTTTTGTTTTCGCAAAACGAATCATTTGCAAGGACTGTGATGATAACCTCTGTCTTTTGAGATGGTGTGCCACTATCACTGACAACAAGTCTTGTTTTACCAACATTGAGTCCCGTTAAAGTAAAAGTCGCTGCACCGCCGTTATCCGGTTGCCAATCCTTTAATAAAACAAAGCCATCGTTAGGTAACTCAATGATTGAAGTTAATCCTTCTCCTCCTGTAATAAGTACATCCAACGTTTGATCCACTTTGAGGGATATTCGGATTGCTTTCATTTTAACAGTGGCTGTTGACTCCGGTTTTTGTCCATGAGAACTTGGAATCACTTTGATAGAAAGCAGTATATTCTGGGAGGAATCTTTATCACTGATAATCATTTCAGTGTTACCCACTTTTAAGCCAGTGAGTATTAAATCACCATTGCCATCTCCAAACGCTTTCAAAGCATCCACTGAAACGAATGCCGGATTAGGAATTTCCTTAATAAAGAGTATTCCAGTACCATTGCCAATATGCTTTGTGACAGTTTCACCAACACTAAGTGTTATCTCAAGCGATTGTGTTGGCACGTTAGTCGATGTAGGCGCATTGCCAGTACTGACAATATTACCATCGCCTAATGTGATAGCAATGGCTGTCGGTGTTTCATTTGATATTCCAGTATCATTTGCAACACCGTTTGTATTAACACCTGATGTACCATTATTTCCAGATATCCCTGTGTTATTACCTGTATTTCCAGATACCCCTGTGTTATTACTTGATACAGTACCTTGTGTCCCAGTATTTCCCGCAATAGTATTGGTGGTTGTCGTATTCCCATTACTTTGCGATGGTGTCCCGATGTTATCGTTTGAAGTGGTAATATCGGTATCTGTCCTTGTTCCCGTTTCATCAGAAATCGCTATAAACTCAGGTTTACAATTTTCAGCATTATTGAGTGTCACAATAACAGTTTCATCATTACCATGACAATCTCCACTCCAGCCTGCAAATTTAAAACCGGGCGTTGGTGTGGCAGTCAGTTCTACAAACATATTGCTTGAAGTAGAAAAACCATCATTTGCTGTTCCCGCACTTGCGCCAGCCGAACCAGAAAGATTTTCAGGACAATTATCGCCACAATCTACCGGGCGGATCGTTATTTGTTGCCCGTCTGCCGTTGTAATGATTATTGGCTTATTTTCTGATTCTGATGTATTTCCCGTTAATGATGTCTCTCCCGTTAATAAAGCAGATAAATCATCATCGGTTAACATTTCACCAATTGATAAAGCAGGTTCATTCGTTGCTGCTTCTGATGAAGTAGAAGCTAAATCGCCTGATACTTCCTCTGTTGAAGAGTCTGGATTGTTTTCATCAGCTTCAGAGACAACGGGAGCTTCTACAAAAACAGCGCGACATTGTTTAAAACCAAAATTGCCTTCTAAAGTCACACTGCCAGCATCATCACAATGGCCCCGCCAACCTTCAAATGCCCAACCATTATCAGGTGTTGCAACGAGTGTCATTTTAATACCACTGCTAAAACTGCTATCGCAAATTTTACCGCAATCAATACCGGTAGGTTGGCTAGTAACAATACCCTCTCCCGTTTTTGCGACAAATAAATCAAAAGGTTCAGCGTTAGCATCAACGAAGATGGCTTCACATTGTTTGTCGTTATCTAACATGGTGACGCGCCCATCAGTATTACAATCACCCATCCAGCCTTCAAATTTCCAGCCTTCATCAGGAGTTGGAGTCAGTGTGATTTCGCTACTGTATGTAAAATCTTCAACACAATCACTACCGCAATCAATGCCACTCGGTTGACTCGCGATGACACCATTTGTTGTTTTAACAGTCAACTTTAAGTGTGTTGGTGTGATTTTTTCTTCTTCAACAGAATTAGGATCATCCGTTTCGTTACCATCATTGGTTGTTGGTGTTTCATTATCAGGCAATGTACCTGGGGGAGCTTCTACAAAAACAGCGCGACATTGTTTAAAGCCAAAATCGCCTTCTAAAGTCACACTGCCAGCATCATCACAATGACCACGCCATCCTTCAAATACCCAACCCGTGTCAGGTGTGGCGATGAGTGTCATTTCAATACCACTGCTAAAACTGCTATCGCAAGTCTCGCCGCAATCAATACCGGTAGGTTGACTTGTAACAGTACCCTCTCCCGTTTTTGCAACAAATAAATCAAAGGGTTCAGCATTAGCATCAACGAAAATGGCTTCACATTGTTTGTCATTATCTAATAGGGTAACGCGCCCATCAGTATTACAATCACCAGTCCAACCTTCAAATTTCCAGCCTTCATCAGGGGTTGGAGTTAGTGTAATTTCGCTACTGTATGCAAAATCTTCAACACAATCACTACCGCAATCAATGCCATTCGGTTGACTCGCAACAACACCATTGGTTGCCATAACAGTCAACTTTAAGTGTGTTGGCGTGATTATTTCTTCCTCTTCAACAGAATTAGGATCATCCGTTTCGTTACCATCATTGGTTGTTGGTGTTTCATTATCAGGCAATGTACCTGGGGGAGCTTCTACAAAAACAGCGCGACATTGTTTAAAACCAAAATCACTCACTAAGGTAACATGCCCCATATCATCACAATGACCACGCCAACCTTCAAATACCCAACCCGTGTCAGGTGTGGCGATGAGTGTCATTTCAATACCACTACTAAAACTGCTATCGCAAGTCTCGCCGCAATCAATGCCGGTAGGTTGGCTAGTAACAGTACCCTCTCCCGTTTTTGCAACGTATAAATCAAAAGGTTCTGCGTTAGCATCAACGAAAAGGGCTTCACATTGTTTATCATTATCCTGCATTGTGACACGCCCATCCGTATCGCAATCACCAGTCCAGCCTTCAAATTTCCAATTGGAATCAGGCGTTGGGACTAGCATAATGACGCTACCACTGTCGTAAACTTCAGCGCAATCTGCACCACAATTAATACCTGTACTTGTGATAGTGCCATTGCCCACTTTAGAGACGTTTAAGTTCAACGAAGTAGGAACCGGATCGGGTTCAGTATCTTCTTCTTCTGGAATTGTTTCACCAGGTGCTAATTCTACAAAGACAGCTCTACATTGACGAGTACTGACAGTTTCATCTTTAATGACGTGTCCCGCTTCATTACAATGACCACGCCACCCTTCAAATTTCCAACCTGTATCAGGGTTAGCAATGAGTATAATGTCCGCTACATCTGTTCCATAGTCTTTTTGACAATCAGCACCGCAATCAATACCGGCTGGTTGACTTGTGACAGAACCTTCCCCTGTTTTTAGTATCCATAAACTGACAGCGGCTTCTGGTGGTTCTTCAACAGGTGGTTCTTCTGGAGGTTCTTCTGGAGGAATGATTCCATCTACAAAGATGGCTTCACATTGCTTATTCGTATCCACTATTGTGACAAATCCATTTTCATCACAATCTCCTTCCCACTTATGAAAGCTCCAACCTGAATCGGGTGTTGCGATAAGCTTGATTCTTCGACCACTATCATATTCACGGGCACATTTATCATTGGTTTCGCTACAATCAATGGCAAGCGGTATACTTTTAATACTACCATTGCCTTGATAACTTGCTGTGAGCGTTAAAGGTAACAATCGAAAAGTAGCAACACACCGAGTATTACTCGACATTGACAATTCACCATCGCTACAATCACTATCACCACTCCATGAATCAAACTCTGAGCCGAGTGCGGCTTCAGGCGTTAATATCACAGCATTCGCAAACGGAAATGAATATGTACAATCGACATTTTCAATACCACAATCAATACCACTTGGATTACTCGTAACGCTACCATTGCCTGTTCCACTAACTGTAACTGTCAAGTCAGCTGTTGTGGGTGGAGGGGGTGGTGGAGGTGGAGTTACCGGTGGAGTTACCGGTGGAGTCGGAGGTGTTACAGTGCAAGCGTGTGTTGTAGCACTTGCCACATTAGTCGCTGCTGAATCACCATTGACATTATGAGTGGCTTTGACTTGATAAGTATACGTTGTACCACAAGTTAAACCTGTATTGCTATAGCTAATAACATCAGCAGCCGTTGTGGTTATTAAAGTCCCAGCAGGACGTTCAATCTTAAAACCCGTTTCATCTGTACCGCTATTGTCTGTCCATGATAGATTGATTTGGGTTTGAGAAATTGCAGTTGCTGTTAAACCCGTTGGTGCGGCGGGAGGGAGAATAGCTGGAACATTCCAAGTGACTTCGTTATCATTGGTAGCTGGAACCGTTGAAGTATCAAATGCCACATTACCATTAGTTGCAGCATCAGTAGCCTTATCTGCTGGGATGTCAATAGCCACTATCCCACCGGTGTCCATACCACTAATAGCAACATTATAAATTTTTGGATCGAGTGAGTTAACTACAACTGTTTTGACAAGTGTGCCAAATGTTGCGTCACCTACATCACTGCGAACAATAACATCATTTTCATTAAAGCCAGTTACTTCTTCGCTAAAAGTAACTGTAAAATTGATGGTTGCGTTTGATGTTACTTCATCATTAACACCAGCATTGTCACTCTCTTGAACAATCGTAACGGTAGGGGACACTGTATCAATGGTATATTTTTTACCCGTACTGAAATCACCAGAACCTAAACCTGAATTGCCTAAAGGCATGTCATATTGGTTTCTTATATTGTCATTATCAACAATATCTAAACGTAATTGCCCATCAGTACCTGTATCAATATTTTTTACTGTGACATTATAAGTAGCACTTAAGGAAGTACCATCTGGAGAAATAGAATAATCGGTTGTATTGACATTATTCAAAGGCGTGCCAGAGGAAGAGATTGCTAAAGGAGCGCTGGAAGCATCGGTGACATTTATTGTACCTGATGTTGCAGTTAGGATAAAATCAGTCACATCGACACCTTTGACAGCTTCATCAAAAGTTACCTTAAAAGTAACCTCTGTATTCTTAATGGGTCCACAACTGCTAGGCACTTTACAAGTAATAGAAAGAACAGAAGGGGCTTGGGTTTCATAAGCACCTCTATCCACAGTATTTTTAATAATACGTGTTTTGCCATCTAAGTCATTGTCAGCAATTTCAGGAGGACCTGCACTATATCCAGTTGCTAGGCTATTGTTACCAGACTCAATGGCTGGCGAAAGTATTACAGGAGGGCCGGCATCAAATGCTAAATTAAAATTTCCATTAATTGTGGGGGCAGCAGTCGGTGCTATAGCGGTATTAAAAAACGGATCACTATTCAAATTATCATTACCTGTACCACTCCAACCACCTTCCACGATGGAAAAGTAAACTCCGATGCTCCCTGTGTTGGGATGAATTTGAGCAGATTCATCAATAACATCATCTTTATTTTGCCACAGGATGCTATTGTTTATTGTCAATGTACCACCATCATTATAAATACCACCACCCTTGCCATTTGCGAGATTGCCGCTCATGGTAACTTGGCTTAACGTAGCAGTAATGGTTTTGTTATAGATACCACCACCATTGCCACCGGCAAGATTGCCACTGAATAGGGAATTGCTAATTTGAGTGATACTACCATTACCAGCGTATAAGCCACCACCATTACCGGCAGTTGCTTCATTACCTTGAAAAGTAACACGACTCATGGTAAAACTATTACCTGTACGATCCTCATTGTACATGCCCCCACCATTTTGACCCGCCGTATTGCTACTAAAGGTAGTATTAGTTAAGGTGGGTTTACCACTGACTTCGTTATATATCCCACCACCGTTATTAGAAGCCGTATTAGTGCTAAAAATAACATTAATAAATTTTGGACTTCCACTGTTAAGTACTCCACCTCCGTTGTTTTCACCAGCACCATTGGCATTGCCATCTTGAATTGTAATACCTTCAATAATAGTACTACCAAGCACTCCACTTCCAGCAGTCACAACGTGATAACTATTGTCACTGTTATTGCTAGTTGTACCAATATCACCACTCAAAATCGTTTTATAAACATCGATATCACGAACCTTCGATTTATCTGCAGCAACTTTTCCAAATTTTAGTCCTTCTGTACCTGGAACACCTTGAAAACCCCCATAAATATTTACACCGCTAATCAGTTGAAAAGTGGCACTTCGCCCTGCGGGTACTGAGGGTTTATAAGTTCCCTGAGCAACCCATATTTCATCGCCGCTAGTGGCACCTAAGAGAGTTGTTTTTAAATCAGTGTAGGCATCCGTCCATGAAGTGCCATTATTATTCCCACTAGCGTTGTGTTTGACATAAATGGTAGCAGCCCAAGCGTTGGACGGTATTTGACCCAAGATAACAAAAGCAGTCAAAAAAATAAGCGTGAGCCAAAAAGGTTTTTCATTGGAAAATCGCTGATTATCCGGTGGATAAAACAGCCTGTGTTTTGAGGTGGGTTTTAACTGTGTGGATAACATGGTTGTTCTCCTACTCGTTTATGTCTGAATCAGAATTTACAGGATTTAAGAATTTTCAGGATGAATCAGAATTTAAATGACCAAAATAATAATCCTTATTATTCTGTAAATTCTCAAATTCTGTAAATTCTGATTCAGACTATCTAAAAAAATGCGCTATACTCAATGACGTACTTTAAAAATTTTTTGAAGCGGTATACGAATATTTAATACATCGTCAACCACTTCGGTATCATCATTAACATCAAAAGTTTTAAAATGGTTTGGTTGTGAATAAACAGTGATAGATTTTACAGTGGGTGTCACTAACCAACATGATTTAACACCCAGTGAAAAATAAGCTTGAAACTTGGCAACAATATCATCAAGCCCTTGTTTTGGTGAAACGACTTCAATAGCTAATAAAGGCATTTCCGACATTTTTAAAATATCATAGGGTTCACTAAATTCTACACTATTAGGATAAAGACACACGTCAGGTTTAAGTTCATCATTTCTGGTATTGATAAGTGATGTTACGCATTGCACTTCCAAAAGTGGATAGAGGAGTGCAAAATTTATTTTGCGAAGAGTTACACTCTAGTTGGCAAAATAAATTTTATACTCCTGTTTGGAAACTATCTTGCGTAACATCAGTTATTAATCTAATTTCTGTTAAGTTTAGCACAAAAAATGTTCCCCCCCAAATCCGTTACAATCAGATATTTCCAATCAATTGTTTGTTTGACATAACCCTGTTTGACTATAATGAATATAATCAATATGTTGACGATAAGCCCGCTCATGATATGTTCCCAAAATCGCTAGGGTGTTTGCTATATCCCGTGCATCATTAGCCGGATTACGCAACGCCGCCGTTCCCTGATAAGCACTATTACCAATCACCAAAGCATGACGTTTCTCGAAGCAAGTTTGCAACAGTTCCCATTTTTCATCTAGCCAGTTTTGCTAGTCTTGTTGTGCTATTTTTTAAGGAAAGTCAGCAAAACAAACAGATTTGCTAACCACATTGTGTGTCGTTTCATGAGTTTTTAAATTTCTCCTTATGTTAAATTGAAAAGTGAATAATAAAGTGAATAAGTATCTTCAAGTGTGGGTAAATTCGCCCAAACCTGACAGGTTTTGGAAACCTGTCAGGTTTTTTCCACAGAATTTAGAGAAGATACCTGAATAATTTGGTCTGGTTTTCAAATTTGGTTTAAAAGTCCATTTTGGAATGCTCTATCTTACAAAAAGCAGTGGTGTTAAAAGTTGTTGAGATTTGTCAGGTGATAAGGCATTTTTTTCAATAGTATTTTCCCTTACCAATATTAACACTTCGACTTGTTGCCCAACTTTCAAGGATAAATCAGTTAATTCAATGTGTTGAGGATTTTCAATTGTGATATATTTTCTATAAGCTAACATTTTTTATTTCCAGATACTGTATCCCTTGCTAAAAAATGGGAGATTAAGGAGATTAAATAAAATATTTCTCGTGTTAAAGCAAAGTAAACTATGAAATAAGTAATCTACGTTTAAAAGTCGTAGACTATGAAATAAGTAATCTGACACGTTTAAAAGTCGATGTGTTGGGTTACATTTTGCTATACACATTGTTGGGAAATGTTGCAGCACAAAAAAATAATTTTTCAATTTTTGCTTTGAAAAGAGACAGTATAAAATTTTTGTTTTTTTTGCAACAACTTTTTTGCAATAACTCCCAAAAAATTCCGTACTATCACTATAAAATCTACTATTTGCATAATCATAAAAAAATTAAGTTATTATTATATGCAATTTTCACTGTTAAGTACCGTATCACATAAATTTTGATCAGATATTTTGTACGCATACGATAAACAAATATTCTCTATACATAGGTGTTCGGGATTCTTAAAAAAGTTCGGTCAATAAACGGGCTACACGAGCTAAAGAAGTTTCCCGATGCCTGAAATTAGGATCAAAAATTTCATCAACAAACAATAGAATTTTATTGAACAAA
>JAUCGK010000425.1 GCA_030378085.1 Candidatus Parabeggiatoa sp. HSG14 | reverse complement strand
CCAAAAATCAAACAACAACCGATGAATAATTGCGGGCGCGGTGTATGACGCACAGCGATACACCCTACGAGCTTTATAATTACCCCCTCCCCTCTTGATAAGTCATTGGCTTTTAATATCTTCACAAATAGGGATTACCTTAAGGTATCAAGATATTATTTTTTAATAGCGTTTCATTTTTGAAAATTAAATCAGTAATGCTAAATGTAGTGAAATCGTAGAAGAAAAACAGGATAGATGATATAGTTTTGTTTTAGCTTGTTGACTCCATTTTACAATCGTATATTTTATAAAATAAGGTAGGATATGAAAAAAATCCAATGTTATTCGCATGGCTTGCGATTGCGAGTAGACGCAAGAAAGAGGCAGAAGAACAAAAGGAAAAAGAAAATGAACCTGCTAAAAAAAGTGGGTATGGTTGTCTTATTTTAACTCTCCTTATCATGGCTTCTGCTATTGCATTTGTTATCTATAAAGTTAATTAGCCATAAGCCACATAATGAATTTTTAAACATAAGAATAACCCCAATGTTTGTAAATCCTTTATTACAAATCTCACAAGAACTACAAGCACGTAGGTTGGAGTGAGCTTGCGAACTCCAACACTATTTTATACCATAATGTTGGACTTTCTATCGTCAGTCCAACCTACGCGCTATTTTATTTTTTTCCGTTATTTTTGCTTGATGTAGCGCAGAATAAGCACGTAGGTTGGAGTGAGCTTGCGAACTCCAATACTATTTTATACCATAATGTTGGACTTTCTATCGTCAGTCCAACCTACGCGCTATTTTATACCATAATGTTGGACTTTCTATCGTCAGTCCAAACCTACGCGCTACGCGCTTTGACGCAAACTTCTTACCCAAGTATAGCGTTTCCCGATTGCGTCAGGTACAAGTCCCCTCCTTAATTTAAGGCTAACCTTTACCCACAAGTACCCAAAAATTATTTAATCGTATAAATAGTAAGGTTATAGAAAGTCGTAACACCCATGAAATCCAAGCACGATGAGAGGACAAATTTTTGCCAATTTCATTTTAGAGTGATATCTCCCTATAACAAAAACCTATTGATTTCAATAAGTTTACCTATTTGTGGGTAAAGATTAGTTAATTTAAGGAGGGGATTTCAGGGGAGGTTGTACTTTATCCAATCGGGAAACGCTATAACAAACGAAAAATTTTTATGTTCTTCCTCTAAATTTGTTATATTCAGACTATTTTCTATTTCCTCCCCACAGTAACCGATTTGAAGGTCTTAAAATGACAACATGACCATCAAAATAACCTTCTTTGAGATAAGAATAATGAAGCGGTAATGGGCCGGCATGAATAACCAAATCGTCTCCATCCAATTGGCCATTATTATTAGTATCTTGAAAAAGCGCACCGATATGTTGATATTGTCTTGCGCCCGGATATCTCACAGCAATAAAATCCCCTGAATGAAATGCTTTTCCCCAATTGATTTTTTTATCAGGCATTCCATTGTTTAAATCAAATTCATGTTTTTTTGAAAGTTTATTGACTAACATGGCTACATTATAGTTTTTCTTTACATGCTTCCCTTTCCATTGCCCATAAGCAGCCACTAACACATCTGCACAATCAACCCCAATATAATGATTGCTTTGATAAGTGGTTGAACCAAATATCGCAGGAACATTAAAAAAAGAAGTCAAATAACCAAGATATCCTTCCTCCCCCCTTATCGAAACGCGAAAAACCTTTGGAGATAACCCTCTTTCATCCAAGTCATTAATACCTGATGATTTTTTGATTTTACCTCGTTTCTCAATTTCTACTTGAAACCAAAAACTGCCCATTTTTTCCTGATAAAAGCGAGGATTCTCTGTATCTTTCATGAAGTCATTTAACCAAGTGAGAGAATTATTAATGATATTACTTGATTGTTCTTTAAAAGGTTGTATTTCCCATTGATTATGAAAATGGGTTAACGCTTTGCGTTCATAATCAATCTTACCAAGGCCTACCCATTGGTAAGCATTTTTTTCCCAAGGATGGTTAGCATTTTTATAAATTTTTGAAATATCAGGCACAATTTGATACCATCGAACAGTTGCACCAACGACTTTAGTGACTCTTAATGTTACTGTTTGCCCTTTTATGGGATAGATAGCAGACTGTTTTTTCCAAGCTCCCTCGTCAATACGTGACTGAATCAAAGGAGCAGCAAGACAACTATTGTGGATAATAAAGAAAAGCAAATAAATGGATAAAAAATGACGAAAATACATAGTATTTAATCTCCCGTTAAATTTAAAAAGCTTTAGTGGAGTTTATAAACTTCGTGAAAACGTTAGCATGATTCGGGCGTTAAAAAATCCGTTGCAACAGCATCTGGTATTGAATGTCAAAAAAATTCCCATTAGTCTGATGGAATTGTGAGGCGGGTATTACAAAGCAAAGCTTCAATGCCATTGAGTTAAGTTGGAATCCAAACCTTTAGGTTTGGAAATGACAGTGAAGCAGAGCTGAGTAACGAAAAATCAATGTAAAATTTTGGCTCTCTGGTAATTTGCGTGGTTTGTAACTAATTGATTGCAAAACATATATTTATCTTCCATCAAAATAGAAAAGGTTCTGTTGAAAGAAGTACTAAACATTTATATGTCTGCATTTCATTGCTTTTTCACTATTATCCGAAGAACGAAAAAATTGGAGAAGCCTGAGTTTAATTCAAAGAATCAAAATCTGTCATGATTCCCTTATTTGCTTCCGTTAGTTATAATATTATGTTTTTACTATTGTTTTTTACAACGCAAATTACCAGAGAGCCAAAATTTTTTGAAATAGACCAGATTTACTATTTAACTGTATTGTCCACGCTCAATTCAAATGTGTCTGTTATGCCATTGACATCAACAGTATAAGTACCTGCCTTAAGTCCTTTAACATCTAGTCTAACCGTTTTCTTAAAAGGTGTTATGACTTCTGCACACATATCACCTGTTGAGCGCGTGGTGATTTTTACCGTGAAGAGATCATCGTTTCGCGAACTGGTTGCTTTATCAAGTTGTTCACAACTATTACGGAGATAGCCTTCAGCAACTACTTGAACTTGCACAGGGAAAGATTCCAGGATTTGGACTCTTATATTCTCAACTTGCGCTTTTGGAGTTGATGGATTTGGCGGATTTGGTGGAATCACATCACCATCAACACAAACACCAGAATCATAATTTCCAACAGAGCGCAGAATGTCTTCGTCATCAGGTTCAATCCGTTGTCCTGCTAATTCACCGGCAATTACACGACTCACCAGTTCGTTTAACCGTGTCACTACATAACATGATACACTCGGTTCTTTATGAGAGAATCCTACGCCTGAGTCATCCGTTAAAAACAAATAACGCCCTTGCGTCAATACGCTTGCATTACGCATCATAAATTCAGCTTTATCGCCAACACCACTGGCAGCCAGCGAATAAATCCGTAATCCTTTATGACGAGCAATACGCACTTGTTCCAACATGACTTTAAAATTTTTATCATGTGGGGGCGCATCAGCCACCAAAAATATAAGTCTAGCGATATTACCACCACGCCATTCTGCATTAACAGCCGTTTCTAATGCTTCTTCCATCGCCTCAGGATAATTACCACCACCCCTGGCTTCTTGCTTGTTTAATTGGATTTGCATCTCATTCAGAGAATCAGTGAAGGCAAAATCCCGTACCACGTATTCATCACCTTTATCGCGGTAAAGCACTAAACCAAATCGCATCATAATTTGTTGATGACGTGCTTGCACAGCACCGATAATGTCACGCAATTCAACAATCAAATAACGTAGTTCATCAGACATGCTGCCTGTTGCATCAATGACAAACATCACATCTAGCGAATAAGGTAATGTTGCCTCCGCATTTGGTAAGGTAATTGTCAAATTGCGTTCTTCATCTAATTGAGTTAAATCCAGTGTTGCATTAAAAACTGACGTGGCTGAACCTAAATCATCTTCGGGAGGCATCAAATGTAAATCAACTTGCGAATTTGTGATGCCGTCAAATTCAGGAAATAAATAAAACCGTCCATCTGTCCCAGCATAAGTTTCTATGACTGGTGCTGAGTCTATCGGAGAATTAAGAACACCAACACGCGCATTACTCACGCCTTGCCCTTCACTATCAACAATGTGTAATGTGACTCTGTCTGACATGTCCACAAAAGGTAAATAACGATCCCCTTGTTGCCTGTTTTGATAACGCTGAAATGCGGCAAAATTTAGATTGTCATCAATATCACCCGCCGTCAATGTGCCTGATACGGGAAAAATCTCTGGTGGTGGCGGTAATAGCGGCATTGGTTCTGGCATGGGAAATGGCTCTATCATAATATCGCTATCAAAATCAGCAGCCACTTCCTCGTCTGCAAAATCAGCCGTCATCCCATCACTGGGCGAGCTAGGGGGAGGAGATGGCTTAGCCATTGATGGTGCTTCCATAGCAGGTGATGCAACACTATCCATACTACTACCTGTTGTTACTGCCATATCCGCTTTAGCTCCTGCTGCTTTATCCTTTGAAAAGCCAACACCTGGAGCCATTGCTTCTGATTCTATGGCCATTGATTCTTCCATTTCTCCACCTAAAGAACCTTCACCCTCTTCAAAAAACGATTCATCACCACCATCATCTTCAGAAGTAGTCCGTTCTTCTTTAAAACGCTCTCCCGTCAGCACGAATGTTGCACTGACTTCAACAAGCCAATTAGCCGGCTGTGCGACACCCTTTTCAGGTTTGGTCAAAGTAAGGTACCACTTATAAGTGCCAGTTGGTAAACCAGGAGGGATTTCAAAATCCAAAATCGTCATTTCAGGCAAAGTTTGAATCCGCCATGCAGTGATTAATGATACAATTTCATCGCGATCATGGATAAATTGAATACCAAGATCAGACCAATAATAAAGAGAACCATCTGGAAATTGTACAGCCAGGAAAACATCAGCTTCTGTTGCGGTTATTTCATCAACATTGGCAGCAACGGAAAGTTTTAAAAAATCACCCACCGCGAATGAATTTTCGTTCAACGAAAGGGAGACACTTTGAGCATGGCTATAACTGGATAATATCAGTAAGCTAACACAAAGTGTTTGTGTAAATAGTTTATTGATGGACATTGGTAAACTCCTTTAACCCATAATATTTTATAAACCAATTGAAATCGTATATAACTAATTGATTTATAATATTATACTCAAAAAAATTATCGAAACCATAATAAATGGCATCTTTAAAAAATAATTTAGGTTTAAACACAATTTTAGGTCTTTATAAAAAATGTAATTAGATTCCATATATCAAATATCAAACTCATAATCTTAAAGACGGACAAATTGCAAAAATTTGCCAAAAATAAAGTTATTTTTTCTGATTGTAACAAAATTAATCTACTGAACTGCCCGTACTTTTGTCGTTAAAGCAAAGACAAAAATTTCTGGTTCCACAAGCTTTGAAGTCCATATCAGGACGCTCTAGCATCCTACATAGAATCGTGACAAACTTAATGACATTAAAACGGGAGGTTAGGAACGAGAGTATAAGCAATCCATTTAAGTTACTCATGTTACAATGCTTCTTCAGTACTGGGGGCGAGGTTTGCAATCCCGCTGTCACGTTTTAAAGCGAATCCTTAAAAAAAAGAGTAGTAATTCGATAGATTTGTAGAGACGCGATGCTCGCGTCTGCGATGCTCGCGTTTCACTCTTGGATTTCACTGTCACAATAAAAACTTGATAGTCGAGTTATACATGATTTTTCAATATTTTTCAATTTTTTCCGATTAAACTAAACCAGTGCCTAAAACAGTGGGTAATTAAAAATTGGTTAGGATCGTGCATGAAATAATTTACCAAACTATGGAGTCAAAACTGATAGGTTTTCAAAACCTGTCAGGTTTAGTTGTCGATTTTATTTCAAGCATGTTCCTTATTGGTAAATCATATCACGCAATGGGAGCAGTTTTTTCAGGCTTTGCACAAAGTTTCGCATTGGATTCCAAAATCTGCCGATATAATTCCGACATTTTCTCAGCCACTTTCTTGATATCAAATTCTTTTTCAAAACGCTGTTGCCCTGCTTTTCCTAAGTGTTCACACAATTGCCGATCATCAACCATCATTTGTAAAATGCGCGTCAATGCGGAAATATCTTGCGGTGGTACGAGCAATCCATTTTTTCCGACAACCCAACTCACTCCTGAACCTTCAATGGCACTGGCAATAAGCGGTTTACCATAACGCATAGCTTCTAAGAGAACAACTCCAAAAGCTTCGGTGCGTTCTATCGAAGGTAAACAAAAACAGTCACAGCTTGCAAACAGGGCAGTAAGTTGAGCATCGGTGCAATAGCCTAGCAATTTAACTTTATGGGCAAGGTTTAATTTTTTGATGATAAATTTCAAACGTCTCTGAAATTCACCTTTACCAACAATAATAGTTTGCGCCCCTTCTACATTAAAAATTGCCTGTATCAAGGTTTCATGGCCTTTATAATAGGTTAGCCGTCCCACCGTTAAAATTCTACACTCTTTTGGATGCCATTGTTGTTCTACCCATTGTTGTTCTTCTGGCGTTGCTTCAGGTAAACGACTTTTGTCAATTCCCAAGGGAATGGCTTTACATTTATCTTGCCAAGGTTGTAAGGCAGTACTAGAAGTTAAATAGGGAGAAGAGGTGGCAATGATGGTGTGGGCATGTGCTAATAAACGTTTTTCAAAAGGGCGATAAGCATGATAAGCAAGGGATAATATAGGACTTATTGTTGATATAACATCAGAATGCCAGTGAATAACCCAAGGAATACGCCTCGCTTGAGATGACCACAATGCAAAAAAGGCAGAGGTATTGGGCAAATGTAAGTGTAACAGTTGCGGTTTAAATTCGTGTAACACCCGATTAAGCCAAAAAGGAAATTGTGGGCTAACCGGTGCATAAAGCAGTCTCCCATAACTAGGGACGCGATAAATGGAAATAGGGAGAGACTTTTCCGTTTGCACTGATGCAAAAAACCGCGAAAAAAGTATTTTATGATCATGTACTAAAGCAGCAACAGTATCGCCTTGTTCAGCCTGTGCTGACATAAGATCAGCGAGGAAGTTTTCGATACCGCCTGCAAAAGGGGGGAAGAATTTGCCAATATGAAGGATTCGAGACATTTAGTAAACTTTTTTGGTAATGAGTTGGAGTTCAAAGTGAGGCTTTGTAACGTATCAAAATTTATAGCAACATTTTTTTTGTCAAGATGATATTAATGGTTTGCTGGAGTCCAAAGCTTTAGCTTTGGCAACACTCCCAAACCTAAAGGTTTGGACTCCACCCAACAGAACAAAATTGACAAGGTACTAAGGCCATTTACCAGCCATGACTAAGCGATTGATTAATATGTTTTTAGGCAACCAAACTAAAATATCATCAAAGGTGTTTTCTACATAGACATCTTGTGTATAGACTTCGTTATTCGTAGGCGTAGTAGAAACAGTACATGAAGCACCTGAATAACTGGGATTACTTGTCGCGTTTTTATCATCAGGTTTTCCATTTTTGCCACAAGAAAAAATAATGGCTACCACATAAAAACCGTCATTATCAGATAAATCAGGATCAAAAAAAGATAAAGTATTATCATCTCTATCTCTTATTTCTAAAGCCTGCTCATTTTTAGGATATGGATATTCAATTGGATTATTTTCTAATGAATCGCTAAATTTCCCATCAACTCGATAACGAAACGGATGTCCCCATGCATCATATCCTTCTACTCCTAAATTATTCCAAGGCAAATAACCATCAGACTGATCATAAGTATTACAAGTTGTTTGTGTTAGAGTTCTAGATTCTTTACCATTTTCATCAGTTGGACAAGGCAAATACCCATTAATAGTAGTAAACCCTATCAATGCCTCTTTAATTTCTTCTAAACGTTGCTGAGTCACTTTGATTCTATGTTGATCGACTTGCATAGACATTGGAATTAATAAACCACCTATTAATAAAGCAATAATGGCTAACACTACTGCTATTTCAACTAAAGTAAAACCGTGAGATGTTTTCATAATTTCATTTTTTATGTTTAACGAGGTAATTTTTTAGCAAGGAGTAAACGATTCATCAAAGTATTTCTGGACAACCATGTCAGTCTATCATCAAATTTGTTTTCTATATAACCATCATAAACAAAGATTCTATTCGATGAATGAGCATTATCATCATTATTAGTGTCATCATCATAAGGTTTTCCATTTTTACCATGAGAAAAAATGACAGCTACCACACGAGAATCGTTTGTTTTTGTCGTGAAATAAAAATATTTCTTAGGTGAAGATTTTGAGTCATCTTCTATTTCCCTATTCCTTATCCTTAAACCACTACCGGTTTCATCCGCTTTAACCAAGACTTCAGAAAGAATCATTGGGTCTTTGGAATATTCATCTTCAGCGCGATATCGAAATGGATTTCCCCATCCATCGTATCTTCCTACCCCTAAATTTTTCCAAGGTAAAAAACCTTCTTTCTCACACCAATCTTCATGTTCTTTACCTTTATCTTTTTCTAAAATCTCGTTTCCTTCTTTGTCTTTATCCTTATCTGGAGCAGAACAAGGCAAACGTCCATTAATCACTGCAAATCCAAGCAATGCTTCCTTGATTTTTTCTAATGTTTTATCAGTCTGTTTGATTTTTTTTAAATCCATTTGCACAGCGATTGGGGTTAATAAACCCATTGCCAATAAGCCGATAATGACTAATACAATAGCCACTTCGATTAGACTGAAACCTTTTATAGTCATCAAAATTTCCTCACTTATCATAAACTGTAGGATATTTTAAGGTGTTGTATACTGATTATCCCGACAAGCAACATCGTTAAAATCACTAAAATTATTAGTTATCTGTTGATTGACAAATTTTTCCTCTATAGGTGACGAAGGTGGTGGAATAAGTCCTAATATTATTTTAGCGGCCTCTAGATTTTTTTCTTCTTTGAGTTCTAAATTTTTCCCTTCTAAGTAATTATCTATGTTTTTTTTATCAGTATCACTATTCCGATTTTGTGTGGCTAATTTTCTACCAGCAACCAATACAACTATATCTGCTTCTACTCCATCTAATTTTAATACTGGATCAGAAAGTGACGATTTTTTTTCGTATGTCCAATCTGTTAAAGAGAAATTACCCACAGCAGGTGGCTCTATTTTGGCAGAACTTTCTTTTCTAATATTGTTTGCTTCAACTTCAGTCATTGCTACAACTTGTATTGTATCTGCCGAAGTCACTTCATCAAAAGGTTCTTCAATCCCAGCCACCCAGTCAACCCAACTACCATCCAACTCTTTTGTTTTTAGTGCTCTTATCCACATATAAGTGGTTGTAGTCGGCACAGAATCATTGTCAATAGCATAAAACACCATTTCTTTCCATTCATTCCACCATTCCCATTGAAAACAAGAAACTGGCCATTCGCTTGACATGGCACCTTCTCCAAGAGGAATATCAGGAATTCTACCAAAACGTGAATCTGGCAAAGCAGTATAAGTAGTCAAATCATCCATGGGAACAGCCCAAGAATATTTTTGTTCAATCCCTACAACCATATTTATTATCTCAGTTCTTTTTGCATCGATTTCAGCCGTTGTCGGATCGGGTACAGGAGATTCACTCTCATGTGCTTTATGATAATCCGCATGGAATTTGGCTATTCGATTTTGGATATATATATCAATATTTGTTTTTTCTTTCTCCATGTAAGTCCCTGAAGCAGGATTTTCTAGTGTGAAACCATAGAATGGGTCTCCATAAATAGGTACTTCATATTCTTCAAGAAAATTCTCACGATTTAACACTCCAGAATAATTGTTAAAACATGTAGTCACTTTTTTTGCTACCCATAAATCCATTCGTGTATACACTGGCTCAAAGTCTTTAGGCGTGACTAACATTAAGGTGTCATTAAAGATAGTTTTTCCTGTATCATTGTAAGTAAGAGAGGCATTAATAAAAGTTGGTAAAGTAGAAGTATCTGTCGGATCATTATCAACCGCAAAAAAACCGCTGTTACCATTTGTGCTTGGTACAAACGATAAAACCCCATTACTTGTAGCATTATTAATATTTATTCCATTATAGTTATAATGATCAAGATAATTTGCTACGTTATTAATTGAATCAACAGGCTGTTTAATTCCTGTACTACCGCATTCAGTGGCTTTTCCATTTTCTATTGCACGATTTTGATTTTCAAGCCTTTTTCCAGGTGCGAAAACAATAGCAATGGCTCTGTTTTCTGGAACAGCACCTGCAATTATTTCATGTTGAACATTTTTAACAATCAACAAACCACCATCATCACTTGTTACTGCTGGCACTTTATAATCTGGTTCACTGGTTTTTAATTTGGATTTAGGTTTGTCCTTAAAATTACCTGATACTGCATACCATAAACATTCGCCGCTACCATCCCTTAATGGCGGTAAACCTAGCGTTTTCCAGGGAAAACGACCCACAACACTATATCCTGTACGCGAGCAAGCTGGATCAGCACTCCCATCGCCATCATAATCAGGACAAAGTAAATAACCGGGCATTGGGTTATTAGAGTGTGTTTCTGCATAAGTCGCCGCAAACCCAATCAAAGCTTCTTTTGCTTGTCTTAACACTTTTGCGGTTTGTGCTTGTTCTTTAAGCATTAAATCGGTGCGATCATTACTATTGATATCTGACAATAAAAGGGCCGCTATGCCTAATACAAAAATAGTTAAGAATATAATTAAAGCGGCTCCCGATTGTGGATGAATATTACGCATGGTTGCTCCCTCCTTTAACGTAATTTTGGTTTTATTATAAAGTATAGACTATTTATGGCGTTTTACGAATTGACGATTGTTTAAAATTTTCTTCAATTGAGCCATCTATAGTGTTGACGCTTTGTCCAGGGCGTAATATTATTTCTTGTGCAGAATTTGTCAAAAAAATAGGCACTGATAAATCGTCTGCTATTTTGTTTACATCAACAGTAAAAGTGGGTTGAAATATGTTTTCGCTACCATTTATCCAGACAGTATTAGTACCCTGGCTGCGTTTAACTAAACCATTAAAAGTAAGGGAACCTATCATTGGAGGTGGCGGCGGAAAATCCTCATCACCAGTACCAGTTGGTGGAAAAACAGTGAGTGGTGGTTTTTTTTCCCGTTCTTTATTAATCGCAGTTCGTTCTTGAACTGTTGTAAATAAACGTAGCAATTTTTTTGTTAATGTCGATTCTTTTGCATATAGTGGTTGAGAAAAACTGCACAGTATTGTTAATAATAGAGTTAATCGAATAAACATATTTATCATTAAACCGTTGTTATGGTTGAATCAATCAGAACTGTTAAAGAAAAAACGACTATTGAACATCTTTTTCATAAAATAATTTTTTTGGCTACCAACTTAAGCAGGGACAAGCTGTAAATTCAACGCATTAGCTTTCTTCGGTTTTACCCTTTGTTGAGGTAGATGAAAATGACTAACCGCCATGTTGCCCATTTTAGGTGTTCTTCTGTTTCAGTATTTAACGCTGTTAAAGGATGTGCTTGTAAGCGTTGCAAGGCACTTTCCCAAGCTGCTTTGTAACGCGCTCGTTGCTTCGGGTTTTTAGTTTTATTCATTTGCTCATGCCAATATACTGTTTGGCATTAAATAATTGATTATCCAGTCTTGTTCACTGGGAAGTAGTCCGAACAATAACAGACTTTGTATCACAAAATGCCACCAATAAATATACTGGCTTATAGCCTGAATTGCGGAGATTTCGGATATGATATAGTGTTTTCCGATTGGATAAAGTACAACCTCCCCTAAATCCCCTTCTTAATTAAAGCTAACCTTTACCCACAAGTAGGATAGCCCCCCATTCTATCTAACCTTTACCCACAAGTACCCAAAAATTATTTAATCGTATAAATAGTAAGGTTATAGAGAGTCGTAACACCCATGAAATCCAAGCACGAGGACAAATTTTTGCCAATTTTATTAGTGATATCTCCCTATAACAAAAACCTATTGATTTCAATAGGCTTACCTACTTGTGGGTAAAGGTTAGTTAATTAAAGAGGGGACTTGTACCTGACGCAATCGGAAAACGCTATATATATACGAACGTACATAAAGCTTTTCACGTAGTGAGCGAGTTTTTTTGCGTGTTCGTGAATAACTAAAACCCATACGATCAAGATGATATTGGATGGTTCGTAATGGGATTTCTCTTTTTTAGAATCTTCTAAAGAATATCTTGAATGTGGTTGGAATTGCATTCAAAGACAAGGTGTTATTCAAAAATAAACTGACGAATCTCTTTTTCAACGATTGGGGGGATATTGGTTTTATGAACCGTTCGATTTCCTAGTAACTTGCTCGGTGGTATCTCGCCCGTTCCTTTAAAATATTTAATAATTTCGACAACTTGGGATCGAACAACACCTGTGTAACTTGCCGCACCTGTGTAACTTGCCGTGCGACTATGAGCATCTGTCGTTTCAATATAAGGTGATTGTTTTCTTTCTTCGTTATACTGTTGAAAAACTTGAACAACCAGTAACGAATCATCAATAGAGAGGTTTTTTCCCTTTTTTCTAAATACCTTATTGGTCATAAACACTCTTACAAAAAAATTTGTTATTCTAACGGATTTTGTGGTATATAAAAAGCTATGAATTACAAAACGATCCTTGTTATTTACCGTTCACAATTTATAACCAGATTGTTTGATTAGCTAATTCCATTAAAGATTATTTTACAATAAAAATGAAAGGAAACGCAATTAGTTCCTTCTATAGCATTTCCCGATTGCGTCAGGTACAAGTCCCCTTCTTAATTTAAGGAGGGGATTTAGGGGAGGTTGTACTTTAATTCAATCGGGAAACGCTATATACCTGCGATAACTATAATTATATGTAAAAGTGTCCCGGCTTAAGTTGGTAACCCATTTTTCCTTCTAAAAAATAAGTCGTCATATTTCCCTTGCCCTTAACCGAAATTTTGCCACGTTCTTTGAAAACGTATTTGTCTTTGAGTAATTCATAGACGCTATCAGAAACTTGAATACGTCCTGCAATACCATGCGATTCCATACGACTCGCAATATTGACGGTATCACCCCATAAATCATAAGCAAACTTTTTAATTCCAATAACGCCTGCAACGACTTGCCCTGTATGTATGCCAATGCGGATTTTTAAATCATGGTGGTGTTCATTATTAAATTGAGTGATACCTTGTTGCATTTCCAGTGATAAATCAGCAATTTGTTCAACGTGATTGGTACAAGGAATTGGTAGTCCTGCAACCACCATGTAAGCATCTCCAATCGTTTTAATTTTCTCTAAACAATGTCGTTCAACTAATCTATCGAATAAAGAAAAAATATTATTGAGTAATTTGACCAATTCGATTGGAGACATTCGTCCAGACATTTCGGTAAATCCCACAATATCAGCAAATAATACGGTTACTTGGGAAAAATCATCGGCAATAGTGGAATACTGTTGTTTTAGACGTTTAGCGATACATGCCGGTAAAATATTGAGTAGAAGGCGATCAGATTTTTCTTGTTCGACTTGCAAATCGCATTTAGCATGAAATTCTGAGTGCTGTAAATTTTCATAAAGATAAACAGAAATATTACATATCACACAAACCCAAAGTAAATAAAGATAAAGATAAATGGGATCAGCATTGGTAATTTGAGTGTCAATTGGCAAATTAAATCCGCTTGAAAACGCGAAAAAACCAATAAATACGCCTAATTGTGAAACTAAATGTAATCGCCAGCATACTGGTAAAAGTGTTGCTTGTCCTAAGAACATTAATGTCCATGTGATAAAATCTAACTTAGCAATCCCTGCTTGCAAAAACCAATACTGCGGAATCAGTGAAACTGACCAAGAAAACACAAGCAAAATAAAGCCAGGGCGAGTATGTCCTATTGGAGAATGTAATAACCCTAAACAGAATAGTAAAACGACTTCTTGAGTAAGGTTGGTATAAAGCCAGGAAGGTTGAAAATCTGGATAATACGATAAGTTGAGCACAATAAAACTTAATAAGGAAATAATGGCAATGATGAGACCCAATCGTAAGCGGTTCCACATAAAAGCATTAAGCCATATCGTATATTTATCATTTGATTTCATTAGTATATCCCTAAAAAATTTTTCTGATTATAACGAATTTTGGGGACACCCCCCTAACCCCCCGTACACAGGGGGAAGTCCCAAAATAGAAAAAGCAAAGTGTCGAATGATGTTTGGTTCCACCCGTGTACGGGGGGT